>NZ_JAYGIF010000011.1:0-89694 GCF_034931345.1 Pseudanabaena sp. CCNP1317
TTTGCCATTAATTCTTGTTTCTGTTGCTTTTTCTTCTTTTAATTGATGCAAATCTCTCCATTCTTAACTTAACGATCTGTTTTTGCTTGGATTTCGTTTCTCTTTCCCATCTCGTGAATAATACAGGGTAGTATGTCTTTGTAGATTACGCTATCGCGATCGCGGTAAAACAAAACAGGTGATTCAGGTCGAACAATCGATCAGACCTTTGAAAAACGTCAATTCCCAGAATGAGCGATCGCTAGAAATATTGGCTAGAGCGATCAATCTATTTCAGGGAAATTTTTCGCTGATAATTGTTAACTGTAATTACCGTAGTCTTCGCCAAAAACTGTTAACTAGATTGGCGGTCAAATCAGGAGCGCGACACAGTGAGCTCTGGTGGCAATCCCAAGAGACTTTATATGGTAAATTGCAAGGTCTTTGGCGCGATGGTCAGATTGACAATATTTCAGCCCTGATGTGTTTGGGGTTCGAGCAAACTAGCTCTGAGAATTTAGAAGATTTATTTGTAGAAGCAAACCTATTTCGCGATCGCCTGAAGCAACAAATTCAATGTCCACTGGTATTGTGGCTGAATGATCGCGAGTTTCAACAGTTATGGATTAGCGCCCCTGAACTAGCAATCTTAGCTGCACCACCGATCAAATTTGGATTGACACATGCGGAATTAGATATAGAAGTTAATCAACAAGTAGAGCGACTTTTTGAGATTACAAGAGATCCTCAGATTCCTCTATTTTGGCAAGATACCCAAATAGATACTGATCGGGAATCATTCTCCTATAGTGAACTAGAGTTGGCACGGCGAGAATTGAGACTTGCTCAATACGACGCTCACCAAGAGATTTCCCTAGAATTAGAAGCAAAACTAGATTTTGCATTAGGACGATTATTGTGGAGATCGTCTGAAGCTATAGCCAGTGATGTTTATGAGGAATCTCACGGCGAAGTCCATAGTATCTCGCAAATTTACTATCAGTGCAGCCTTTCCTATTGGCAAAAAGTAGACCGACCGATTGAAAGTGGGCTTGTTTTATTCTATTTAGGAAATCTATGGTGGCATAATTCTTTTGTAAATGGGCGGTTAGCCCATGATTCTTGGGGCAAGGCAAAACAATTCTTTGAAGAAGCGATCGCGGCTTTGAAGCAAGCCAACCAATGGGACTTAATTGCTAAATATAGCCGAGCCTATAGTGGTGTTCTTGAACAACTTAAACAATGGAAAGAACTAGAAGCATGGATTGGGTCACTGTTGTTATTACATCAACAGATGCCCCTCGAACTCGCCCAAGATTATGGATATTTAGCTAAAATTGCTGTAGAAAGGGGATTATGGCATCAAGTTAAAACTTGTGCCTGTAAGGCGCTGACTACCCTAGAGCAAGTGCCTGTTTTTCAGGAAGAAAGCCTGTCTCAGAACTGGTTGAGGATGCGCCATATTCAGCGAGGTCAATATCAACTCTTACTCACCCAGAGCTATCTTCAACTTAAGGAGTTAGAACTAGCTTCAAGTGTAATTGAAGCCACGATATCTAACTTCAATCTTAATTATGAACCGAAGCTCTATATTCGGTTTCTCGATACTTTTTATGATATTGCCTTTGCCCAAGGTCGTTATCTGCAAGCCTTTCAAGTAAGGCAAAGACAGCGATCGCTAGAGCAGCAATATGGGCTGAGGGCTTTTATTGGTGCTGGCACTCTCCAACCTAAACAAACTTCTCCCAACGACCGTATTACGGAGCTAGATGCCAGTAAGTTTGATATCAATGCTGGTGAAATAGCTGCATCGGGGCGTACTCAAGATGTGGAACGCTTAGTGGAAAGGATACTTTCGGTCGAGCATCAACTTACCGTAATTCATGGCGAATCAGGGGTTGGTAAAAGCTCCTTAGTCAATGCGGGTTTGATCCCTGCGCTATTGCAGCGATCGCTGACAGGGCAAGAGTTACTACCGATTAAGATCCATGTTTATACAAATTGGATCAATGCTATTTCTTTCGCCATTTATAAAAGCCTTAGTCCAGATAATGATGTTTTTAGCACTGATATGCTATCTCATGAATTGAGAGAGCGTCGTAAAAATGGTGAACGTGATGTTAATAGTTTATTGCAGAAACTCAAGCAAGTGTCGGCTCAAGGTACTCAGATTGTTTTAATCTTTGACCAGTTTGAAGAATTCTTTTCTACCTGTTCCCAACCACTGGAAAGACAAACTTTTATTGGCTTTTGGCAAAATTGTTTAAAAATTCCGCTACTCAAAATCGTAATTTCACTCCGTGAAGATTACCTCTATTTGCTCCTAGAACTAGAATCGGTACATCCAGAAGTTGATATCTTAAGTCGTAATTTTCGTTATGCATTGGGAAATCTCTCACCATCTGATGCGAAATCTCTGATCGAAAATCTTACCGAACATGCCAATTTTCCGCTTGAGCCAAACCTTGTTGATGAGTTGGTAAAAGATCTAGCAGGCGATCGCGGATCAATCCGCCCGATCGAACTGCAACTGGTTGGTTCTCAACTTCAAGATCGCAATATCACTACATTGTCCGCCTATCTTGCGGCTGGCGCTAAGCAGCGCCTTGTCGAACAATCAGTTGAAGAAGTAATTCAATCCTGCGGTAATGCTGCTTTTCTTGCTCAACAGGTATTGATCTTGCTCACTGATGATCAAGGTAAACGTCCACTGCGAACTTACAATGAATTACGAACTGGTTTGTTATCTTACTCTAGTAATACTGAAGATCTTGATTTAGTTTTAGAAATCTTAATTGGCTCAGGGCTGCTCTTCCAATTGTCTGAAGTTCCCAGCAATCGCTATCAACTTGTCCATGATTATCTGGTTTCATTTATCCGTGCTAACCAAGAAGCGGGGCTATTAAATGAGCTACGCAAAGTCCGATTCTCGGCTCAACGTAGTCAAGCTAATCTCAATCGCCTGACTAAGTTTGCTTTGATCGGGACGGTCGTGGGATTATTTGTGATGGCAGGTTTAGCCTTTCAAGCAAATCATCAGCGTCAGCTTGCAGAAGTTGGTGAAATTGAAGCTCTAATTTCTTCAGCAAACTCTAGTTTTTTGCTCAATCGTCAATTGGAATCATTGACAACAATTGTACAATCTGCGAAGAAATTGAAAGATACAGATGAAGGAATTGATAAAACTAGAATTACTCAATTAACCTTTGAAAATCTGCAAACAATTGTCTATAACATTCGTGAACGCTATCGGTTTCAATCAATCAATAGGGATTCTCCATTTTATGCTGCGAAATTTAGTCCCGATGGTAATATTCTCGCCCTTGGGAGCTTTGATGGAAGTGTGTCTCTATATCAAAGTAATGGTAAGCTGATCGCGCAGTTAACTGGGTTGCAGACGAGAGATATTCGTGGTTTGAGTTTTAGTCCCGATAGTAAAAGGATTGCATCGACGGGAAAAGGCAAAAGTGTAAGAATTTGGGATGTTGAGTCTGGCAAATTAATTGGGAAGTTTTATGCTCACCAAGATGACATTTTGAGGGTAGACTTTCATCCTGATGGTAGAAGGTTGCTGACTGGTAGCAAGGACGGCAGTGTCAAGCTTTGGGATAGCGACCTCGGCATTGAACTGCTGACTTTAAACCCGAAAAATGTTGGCAACAATTCCCCAAAAAAAGAATCTGGCGCGATCCAAGATACAAGTTTTAGCCCCGATGGTAATTTGATTGTGACGGCGAAAAACACCACGATCGCACTCTGGGATTTGCAAGGTAACTTACTTGCCAGTGCGATCGCCCATGATCAAGAACTTTACGGTGTGAAGTTCCATCCCAATGGCAAACAATTGTTAACTTCGGGGCGAGATCAAGCAGTGAAGCTCTGGCAGATTACTGATCAAAATCGTCAAATTCAATTAGTGCGGATATTCAAAGGAATATCAACCGATGTGTTGAGCTTAAACTTCAGTGCTGATGGTGAGCGGATTGCGCTTGCTTCTCAAGATAGTACGATTCAAATCCTCAACTCTGAAGGAACGATAGAAATGCAATTAGGAGGACATACCGATAATATTTTTGATATTAATTTCAGTCCTGATGGTCATTATCTTCTTTCTGCTAGCAAAGATCGCACAGTGAGACTCTGGGATCTTAAAACCACCTTAATCAATACTCTCTATGGACATACGAGTAGTATTTGGTCTGTTAATTTCAGTCCTGACGGGAAAATGTTTGCTTCAGGTAGTGTTGATAAAACTGTTCGTCTTTGGAATGCTGATGGCACTTTTAGACAAGAACTCAATGGGCATGAAGATACTGTCTATGGAGTTAGTTTTAGTGCCGATGGCACGAAGCTCGTCACTTCTGGTGATGACAAAACTGTAAAAATCTGGAATAGCGCTACGGGTAAACTATTACATTCACTCAATATTCATGGAGCAAAGCTCATCTATGCCACCTTTAGCCCAGATCAAAAGCTGTTAGCGACACTTGGTTGGGATAACAAAATTAAAATATGGGAATGGAACAATACCGATAATCCTAAGCTATTGCATGTGCTAGAAGGACATAAAGGTACGGTCTGGTCGATCGCCTTTAGTCCTGATAGTCAGTCAATAGCTTCGACCGGCAATGATCAAACCGTGAGAATCTGGAATGTGAACAATGGTCAAACTTCTCACAGTTTGATCGTTGCTGGTAAAAATGTGCATACGATGGAAGCCCACACGAACGGAGGGTTAGCAGTTGCCTATAGCCCTGATGGTAAACAAATTGGTTCGGCTGGTAAGGATGGCAAATTAAAACTATGGAATGCTCAAACGGGTGTTCTGGAGCAAGTAATTATGGTGGCTCCTGATATTTGGATCTATGGTATGGCTTTTAGTCCCGATGGTAAGACGATCGCTACAGCAAATGCTGATAAAACTGTCAAAATCATGGATCGCGCTAGTGGCAAACTGCTCAAAACTTTATCTGGACATACCGCCGAAGTCTATGCTCTCACCTATAGTCCTGATAGTAAAAAAATTGTTTCCGCTAGTCGCGACAATAGTCTCAAATTATGGGATGCAGAGACTTTAAGCTTTGACGAACTAGTGCGGAGAGGCTGTGTCCTATTAGAGAACTATCTTGAATCATCACCCACATTGCTTCCAGAGCAAAAAAAAATGTGTCTCACGCAATAAAAAACTTGATAATCTAAATCGCCTAATCCACTGCACATATAGCAATCCTAAATAGGTTGTGAGAGTAATGCTTAACGTCAGTTCGACGAAAGCGAAAAATGGTAAGAATCGCTTAGCGATTCTTACCATTTTTCGCCATTTGCGGCGTGCGAAGCACGCCGCAAATGGCTATATCGAACTCACGTTAATGCTTAACACGTAAGCGATCGCTCACGCCAAACCGAAAAGTCCGTTGAGATTGTCTGATTTCATCCGAGCATGGGCAAGCAAAAATGATTCTCTTCGTTGTTTAGTTCCGAGAAGTTATTGGCGATCGCAAAGATCAATAATAATTAAGCGATCGGGGCATAACACATCATTGGAGCGGACAATATTAGAGGTTTTGTGTTGAGTTGAAAGGCGATCTATTGCCGCACAATTAAGTCGTTAGCTGTTCTTCGTATCGTATTATTGATTAGTATCAATAAAGTACTCTGCCCTGTGTCATTTATTCATGCAGCTACATGAGAGAGTCTAGTACTATACACCCCCCACTTGGTCTATGTTCTCTCCAAGACTTACCCGAGCCTTACCAACTTTCATTTCGTCAAGGCTCAGCCCATCAACTGCTAGGGCAGTTTTTACCTGCCGAAGTGGACTGGTTTACTCAGATTTGTCTGCTGCCGTTTTGGTTAATCTATGCACTACCGCTACTGCCTTTACCCTTGGTACTCTTCAATCCTAAAAATTATGGTCGTTTTTTTCAGATAGTCAGGCAGCAAAATGCGGCTGAGACGGCATTGCTGGTGGGCTTATTTGGGTTACTTGGGCTGTTGCTGGTTTGCAGTGGCTGGATGGCATTCGATGGAGCCTCCTCTTTCTTACGGACTTGGCAGGCACACCAGTCACAGCAGCGTAACGAGCATAGTTTTGGACTGGTGTTGCTGGAGCGAGGTTTGGTGGCACGGTTAATTGATAATATTGATAACCATAACTGCTTCTGGCTGCCAAGAAAAGCGATCGCTGACATCATTTGGCAGCGTATCAGCGAAGGAGCCAAGCACTCGCGCTTGGTTTACCGAACTCGATTGTGCTACGTCACAGAACATCAGGGAAAACAGCAGAAACGCTGGCTTACCCTTAAGGGGCATATGGTGAAAACGGGCTACCCAATGGGGGATTCGAGGGGAGATCGCGCCTTGTTTGAACAGCTTTATGATTGGTGGCAAACACCCTAACAATCAATTTTGATTAAAATGCGGCTTCCTCATACAGCAATTACCGATCAAACGAACCACAAGAAAAAATTTAAAAACGTTGCTTTGCAACGTTTTTAAATTTTTTCTTGGTTTGGATTTGAGCGCAAAGCGATGTAGTTCGACGAAAGCTAAAAATGGTAAGAATCGCTAAGCGATTCTTACCATTTTTAGCCATTTGCGTCGTGCGAAGCACGACGCAAATGGCTATATCGAACTCACGTTAAATTACGCGATCATTGCCTCCATCAACGGGAACTTGAGAAGCCGTTGTACAAGCAAACAGGTTCCCGCACATTTCTGCTGCAAGTTCAGCAACGTGACAACTGGTAACTTCCACCTTAAGCAGATTATTGGTCTTGTATTCCTCAATTGTTAATCCATAATGCTGAGCGCGAGAAGTTAATACCTCCTCCGTCCAGATACCTGTATCAAACACAGCATTGGGATGTAAAGTATTAACACGAATGCGATCGCTACTCCATTCTAGAGCTGCTACGCGCATTAGTTGGGTGAGCGCCGCCTTCGAGGCAGAATAAGCCGCCGCCGCAGGGCCAGGAGCGGGCACATTTTTAGAGCCGATCGCTACGACTCGTCCACCTTTAGGCGCAAGTTTCAGCAATGGATAACATTCACGCATTAGGACTAGATTTGCCTCAAGATTGATCTGCATCACCTTTTGCCATGTGGCAGTATCAAGATTTTCGATGCGACAACCCGATGGGAAAATCCCTGCATTGAGGATAAGCATATCTAGACCGCCAAAGGCTTTTACGGCTTGATCGAGGGAATCAGCGATCGCCACCTCGTCACTGACATCACAGGACACACCCACAAAATCAGGGCGATCATAAAGCTTCTCAATAGCAGGATTAATATCTAAGCCAACTACCGCCGCACCACGCTTTAATAATGCATCTACGCAAGCCTTACCAATGCCTGAAGCCGCACCTGTGATTAGAGCAATTTCACCCGTAAAAGCGGGAGAAGAACCTCCTTTTTTCAATTTCGCCTGTTCTAATTCCCAATATTCCACTGCAAAAATATCGCTAGCAGGTAGTGCTTGATAGCCACCCAAAAGTTGCGATCGCTGGATGATTTCCATCGTATGCTCATAGATATCCGCAACGATCTGGGACTCTTTTGCCGATTTGCCAACCGTGACTAGTCCTAACTGGCGATCGATAATGACGCGGGGTGCAGTATCTAGAATAGTGACTGCTTGCGCTGATTTAGGGGCTTCTTCAGCAAAATAAGCCCGATAGGATGCTGCATAGGTATTTACATCTCTCCCAACTAGGGGCAAGCGCTTCGTGCGAATCACATGATCAGGAGTCGCGCAACCCTGTTGCGAAATGATCTGGACATCTTCCCTTTGGGCAAAGGCTAGACTCTTCTCATCGGGATGGCAATTTAGAACTACAGGAAACCCTGCGACTTGAGAAACTTCAGTGCGTAGTTTGGCAATCTCTAATCTCTGCTCACTTTCCCTAATCAAAGAAGCTGGTGGTGAGATTTCCCAAGCATGATGTTTTTGTAAATAAACTTCTGCTCGATCAACTAATGCAATCATCCGTTCATAGGATTCCTTCGCAGTTTCGCCAAAGGAGAAAATACCGTGATTCATTAACACCATGCCAATCGTGCGATCGCTTTTCTCCGCCTCAAATTTCTCAGCACAGACTCGCGCTAGATCAAATCCCGGCATCACATAGGGAATGATCACCACATCGTCGCCATAGATTTCTTGAATCCGTTCCCATCCATTTGCAGTATTAGTTACGGAAATTACCGCATCGGCATGGGTATGATCGACAAATTTGTAAGGTAAACTCGCATGGAGAATTGTTTCTACCGATGGCGCAGGCGCACTCGCTTTCGTCATTTGCGTTTTCAGTTCATTCACCATTTGTGAATCGGAAAGAACTTGTAACTTAGCTAATTTCAATAAATGGGCTATCCGCACAGGCGCAAAACCCGCTTCAGCGATCGTTTCTAAATCCCAACCACTTCCTTTAACATATAGAATCTCTTCTTCTTCACCAACGATATTTTTCTCACGGATTTTGACGGAAGTATTCCCACCACCATGGAGAACAAGTGATGGATCGCGCCCCAATAATTTTGATGTATATACCCTTAAGCCTAAATCAGTTTTATATTCAGCAGCTTCGCGATCGCTCCACAAACTTTTCATTTTTTTTGAAATTCCTAAATAATTTAAGGTGGGGCTTGCCCACCCTACTGTTGAGATTGCTAGATGGCGACAATGCACTCAATTTCGACAAGAGCATCGAGGGGAAGTCGAGCGACTTGAACCGTAGAACGGGCTGGGAATGGAGCTAGAAAATACTTGCCGTAGATCGCATTTACTTTGGGGAAATCTGCCATATCAGCTAGAAATACGGTAGTTTTAATCACATTGGTGATGTCTGCGCCTGCCTCAGCAAGAACGGCTTGAATATTCTTGATTACCTGTTCTGCTTGTTCTTCAACATTGGTAGCAACAATTTTGCCAACGGCAGGATTGATCGCAATTTGTCCCGCCATGAAAATTAACTTACTAGCAGCGGAAACAGCGATCGCTTGGTTATAGGGACCCACTGGGTCAGGAGCATTAACGCTACGGATTACTTCTTTTTGACTCATGCTTAATTTTTTTCAATAGATCCAAGGCTAAGTATAACGTCAGTTCGACGAAAGCGAAAAAATGGTAAGAATCGCTTAGCGATTCTTACCATTTTTCGCCATTTGTGTCGTGCTTCGCACGACACAAATGGCTATATCGAACTCACGTTAAGTATAGCAACGCAAGAGATAGCTAGGACAAATCAAAACCAAAAAGATGAGTGGCAGCGCTTCGCGCCGCCACTCATCTTTTTGGTTTGTTAATTATTTTAGGGATTGAGAGTGGAAAAGACATTTGTACCTGTGACTGTGACAGTCTGCGATTCGAGGTTCGCTACAGCGCGATCGCCGCTAACATTAAGATTCTTATCTGGTTGTTTATAGACGATATTGCCCTCGGCTGTAATCGTTTTTGTGGGAATTAGCCATTCCACTTTGTCGGCATTAACAACACCTTGAGTAGAACTAAAACTTGCCGATACTTGACCCGTAAGATTAATCTGTTCCTTTTCGATTTGAGCTTCTCCCTTTTGCGCCTTCACAACAATGCCCCGACCTTTACTAGTTCCAGTAAAGGCTACTGGTAGAGTTACCAACTTTTTCTCAAGATTCCAAATGGCTTGAGCCGCCTCAATGTCAACATCTAGATTGGGATCTTTAGCTTTGATATCACCCGTGAAAGTAACTTCCTTTTTCTGAATATCCCAATTGCCTTTATTGGCAGTTAGTTGCAATTTATCTTTAATTTGAATCACAGAAATTGGAACATCCGTGAACACGCGATCGCTCTTGGCATCCCAAGTGACTTTCTCACTCTTCATTTCTAATGGTGGTTCCACCGCAGTCACAACTACTTGTTTTTCTAGGCTGTACACATTAGTACTAGGTTTAGCCGTTAATTCTTTGCCTGTCATGATCAGCTTGTCCTCAGGCTTATCAATCTGAATTTTGCCTGTGGCTTTGAGCAGATCTTCTTCCGATTTCCAGACCATACGATCGGCTTTCATATTGATCTTTTCTTGGACAGCGATCGCCTTAATATTGCCATCTAGGGAAATTTCTTTGCTAATTTGATCGATAGTTCCCTTATCGCCAGTGGTTTCCATCAGCAATTCCCCATCGCGATAAAATTTCCCTTCTACATCTTCCACATCGGCAATTTTGCGATCTTCCCGATAGTTAGCGCGTTTGGCTTGAATTTCCCAAAGCAGTTTGCCATTTGTATCAAATTCGGTGAGGGTAATGTTTTGAAGGCTAGAGCCAGCAGTTTGGGCGGTTTTATTGAGGCTAGAAATTTCGGGGCGCAAAAATATAAACCACCCCAGCCCAAACATCAGCACCGTTAACACAAAGATGATGATAAACAGGCGCAAATTACGACGACTAAATATTTGTTGCATGATGCTTCTTGATAAAGTTAGGTGATTTGCGCCGTGCTTCGCACAGTGAAAATTATAGTCAAGAACCCGTTTTTTGTGAGAGTGACTTTGCCAGCCTCCCAAAAAATAGTTCTTGAGTTTTATTATTGCTTCATGGCGATCATTTCTGCCATATCTTCATCTGAAAGTATCCCAAAATCCTCCTGATGACGAGCCAATTTGGCGATCGCCTCATCTAAACAATCAAAGCCATCTTGCACCGACTCAATCCGACAGAGGCGATCGCGCAGAGCCGCCGCCCCCACAAAACCCTTGGCATACCAAGTCATATGTTTACGGGATTGACGAATGCCACGGATACCTTTGTAATCCCACAGCCCCTGTAAATGCTCTTTGGCAACTTCTAAACATTGAATAGGTGTTGGCTTAGGTAAATATTCACCCGTTTTTAAAAAATGATCGACCTCGCCCACTAAAAACGGATAGCCCAGAGTCCCGCGTGAACACATCACCCCATCCGCACCAGTTTGCTCTAAACAAGCGATCGCCGCCTCTACCGAGAAAATATCCCCATTGGCAATCACAGGAATCGTCAGCACCTCTTTCACTTTACGAATCCATTCCCACTTAGCGTTACCTGTATAGCCCTGCGATCGCGTTCTAGCATGGACGGTGATCATCTTTGCCCCCGAATCCTCCATGCGCTTAGCAAAGTCCAAAATCGTAATTTCGGCATCGTCCCAACCGATCCGCGTTTTCACGGTCACAGGAATATCGACAGCATCAACCACTGATCTCACAATTTGCGCGGCAAGCTCTGGCTGACGTAACAGAGACGAGCCACCACCTTTTTTGGTGATTTTATTAACAGGACAGCCCATATTAATATCTACAGTATCCGCACCCTCAGCAACTGCCTTTTGCGCCGCCTCTGCCAAAAAATCGGGACGACAATCAAAAAGCTGAATACTAATTGGTGTTTCATAGCGATCGATCTCCATCAACTTGGGTAAAGACTTCATGTGATGCAAATCTGTCGCGCTGATCATCTCGGTATAGAGCATCGAATCAGGAGCATACCGCCGCACTAACCGCCGAAACACCAAGTCCGTCACCCCCGATAATGGCGATTGCAACACTCGACTTTGGAGGATGACATTGCCAATAGTTAGAGGTTCAGTGAACTTTTGCGGTAATTTTGATAGACCAGAAATCATGTCTGCAAAGTTTGCCCTAAATTTTGCTTTCTTGGGCGCTATATACAAAGGTATAGTAGTTTTAATATTTTTTGTGACTCTTCGAGCGCGAGCGATCGCACTTAGGGCTTTGCCGTAAAATAAAAAACTGGTTTTTGATGGCGCGGCTTCGCCGCGCCATCAAAAATTGAGTTCTTTATCAAATTGCATAAACCTCACGTTAATAAAAAGCACATTGATTAAACAAAATTAAGGAGCAAAAATTTGTCTAAAAAACATCCAGTTATTTCTGTAACAGGTTCATCTGGGGCTGGTACTAGTACGGTCAAACGTGCTTTTGAACATATTTTTTTGATGGAGAATATTAAGGCAGCGATCGTTGAAGGCGATAGCTATCACAAATATAACCGTCTAGAAATGCGTGAAGTGATGAAACAAGCTACGGCTGAAGGGCGCAACATGAGTCACTTCGGCTTAGAAGCCAACGTGTTAGATAAGCTCGAAGCACTTTTTAAAGAATATGGCGAAACAGGTAATGGTCAAAGACGCTACTACCTGCACAGTACTGAAGAGGCCGAGTTTCACAATGATCGCCTAGGTACTGAGGCAAAACCTGGGGAATTCACTCCTTGGGAAAGCATCGAATCTGGTACAGATATGCTTTTCTATGAAGGTTTGCATGGTGGTATTGTTGCCAAAGATATTGACGTTGCTAAGTATGTTGATCTATTAGTGGGCGTAGTTCCCATTGTAAATTTAGAATGGATTCAAAAAATCCATCGCGATAATGCTGAACGTGGCTACAGTGCTGAAGCGATCGTTGATACCATTTTGCGTCGGATGCCAGACTATGTAAATTACATCGCGCCTCAGTTCTCCAATACTCACATCAACTTCCAGCGTGTTCCGACCGTTGATACTTCCAATCCTTTCATCTGTCGTGATATTCCCACCCTTGATGAAAGCTTTGTCATCATTCACACCAATCGTTGCTTCCGTGAGAAGTTCCATATTGACTTCCCTTATCTACTAGACATGATCCATGATTCCTTCATGTCTCGCCACACGACTTTGGTTGTCCCTGGTGGCAAGATGGGTTTTGCGATGGAGTTGATTCTTCAGCCACTCATTGACTCAATGTTAATTGAATCGAAAAAGCTGCGATCTTAATCAAAAAGGGTTACTATGCGCTCCTTTCCTGTAGAAATTACTTTCATCTCTGCTTTTGTAGTACCGCAAAGTAAGAGTTAGCTAAGTAGCTCACTATAATTAAAACCTAAAACCAGAAAGCTGTCCCGACCGCTACGCGGTCGGGACAGCTTTCTGGTTTTTAGTTTACTTATGCCTAGCTACTTACAGCGCCTTGCGCTCAACCCCAAACCAAGAAAACTTTTGAAAGCGTTGCTTTGCAACAATTTCAAAAGTTTTTTTTCGATTGCTTTTCAATTCACTTTAGTGTCTTCACACTAAAGTGAATTGAAAAGCAATCCCAGTATGGAGTATGGATTAAGATTTGTCCTATCTAACAAGATGAGTGGCGGCGCGAAGCGCCGTCACTCATCTTGTTGGTTTTATGTCCTAAGCAAAACTTACATTGCTATATAACCAATTCGTGTTTTGGCATTACAACCCATTACCGATCGCAAAGAATGCTGACCAATAATTAGGATGATTGTATTGTGGGGATTTGATCAAGGCAATTTGCGCTCGGCGTAATGCTTCCGTAACCGTGACATCACCTTTTTGAAGTTCACCATAAAAGGCACTCATGAGTGCTTGTGTGCCTGCATCATCGACTTTCCAAAGAGAGGCGATCGCCTGTTTTGCTCCTGCTTTCTGCACTTGGTAGCCAAATCCTAAGATTTCCACACCATCACCCAATTTACCAACTCCAGTCTGACAAGCACTTAGCACGATCAAATCGATATTTGGAATTTGCCAATCGGTGATTTCATTGAGACGGATTTTGTCGCCGTTGCCGAAAATGATGAAGGAGTTATCTGGGACACCTATGTTAAATTCGGCATGGGTGGCGAGATGCAGAATATTATGGTTTTTAAATTTTGATTCGATCGCTTGACGGCTGAATTGATCTTCGATGAGTGTGACTGAGTTATTAAAAGAGTTGGCGATCGCTTGGACTTCCCTGATGGTTGCGGGTAAGGCTGTTTGTCCAAACTTTTTCTCTCCTGCTTTACCGCCAAAAGCTCCTGCGAGGATTTTGGGTGAGTTTTTAGGTTGTGCAGAAAAGTCAAAGAGACTGTAGGCGATCAGATTACTAATGCGATATTTCTCTGCTAGCCATTGTTTGCCGTCATAGAGTGCGGCGATGGGAATATATCGCAAGATGCCATCGGGTGCATACAGAATTGTAGTGGTTTTAGCTTGGACTAGTTCGGCTTCGATAGGTTTAATTAGCAATTGGTAGAGTTGTGTGGCAGGTTCTTGGACATCTTCAGAGCCAGCATCAATTAGTGCCGCTCTAAAATCAATCACTAGGGTTTCTAGTTCTTTTTGCGAGATTTTGACGGTGCGGCTGATGGGAATGGTGTTGGGTGAGAAGAGGATAATTTCGAGTCTGTCTCCTAAAATCAGAGGATAAAGTAAAGCTGTTCCTTGAGGAATTTTCTGAAGATAGTCGGGTACTTTGTTGATTTCGGATTTAGGAAGTTGTTGGATCTGTTTTGCAAGTTGGCTGCTAATTTGAGGACTATTCTCAAAGCTAACCGCTAACAGCTTATCGCTAATAGCCTTCTCTGTTTCTAAAAGTCTGACACCCTGCGCCGATCTATCGCTGCCTTTGATATTTTTGAAGTAGTCTTCGAGTTCTTGAACTTTGAGGAGATCGAGAACTTGCAAGGCTTCTATAATGCGATCTTGCTGAATCAGTAGATCCGCGAGACGTTTATAGCTACTAGAGATAGTCTCTAAATAGGATTGTTGAATGTCTTTGTCGAGTTTGCGAATGTCTTTGCGGATTGCTTCGCGGACATTGATCGATTGTTTGTAAAAGACAATGGCAAGTTCAAGATGATTGGCTTTAGATGATAAATTCCCTATATTTGCAAGGGTTAAACCCTCGACACTTCGGTCTCTAATTTCCCTAGCAATGGTCAGTGCTTGCTGATAAGAAATCATTGCTTCTTGATCTCGATTGAGTTTTTTGTAAGTAACGGCTAAATTATTGAGTCCACCCATTTCACCGCTACGGTCTTTGATTTCCCGTTTGATCGCTAGGCTTCGTAGATGGAACTCGATCGCTTTGTCATACTTGTCGAGAGAATCGTAAGTATTTCCCAGATTCCCTAGCGACTGTCCTTCACCTAGACGGTCTTTAATTTCTTGCGCGATCGCTAATCTTTGCAGATGAAATTCGATCGCTTTGTCATATTTGCCAAGAGAATAGTATGAGATTCCTAGATTTCCCAGTGAACGCCCCTCTCCTAGACGGTCTTTGATTTCCCGTTTGATCGCTAGACTTCGTAGATGGAACTCGATCGCTTTGTCATATTTACCAAGGAAAGAGTAAGTAATTCCAAGATTACCTAGCGACTGTCCCTCACCACGACGGTCTTTGATTTCCTGATCAATTGCTAAGCTTTGCAAATGAACCTCGATCGCTTTGTCATATTTGCCAAGACTTCGGTATGCGTTACCCAGATTTCCCAACGATTGCCCCTCACTACGACGGTCTTTAATTTCCCGCGCAATCGCTAAGCTTTGCAGTTGATATTCGATCGCTTTGTCATATTTGCCAAGGTTTCGGTATGCATTTCCCAAATTTCTCAACACACTCCCCTCTCCTTGACGATCTTTGAGTTCCTGTAGTATTACTAAGCTTTGCCTATGGAACTCGATCGCCTTGTCATATTTGCCAAGGTTTTGGTAAGCGATTCCCAGATTTCCTAGCGATTGCCCCTCCCCCCGACGGTCTTTAATTTCCCGCGCGATCGCTAAGCTTTGCAGATGGAATTCGATTGCTTTGTTAGATTTGCCAAAGTTTTGGTAAGCGGTTCCCAAATTTCCTAGCACAGTCCCCTCTCCTTGACGATCTCTAAGTTCCTGTAATACTGTTAGAGCTTGCAGATGGAACTCAATCGCTTTGTCATACTTACCAAGAGCATCGTAAGCGTTGCCCAGATTTCCCAGCGACCGCCCCTCTCCGAGACGATCTTTGAGTTCTCGTGCGATCGCTAATCTTTGCAATTGATATTCGATTGCTTTGTCATAATTGCCGAGAGAATCGTAAGCGATTCCCAGATTTCCCAGCGATGCACCCTCCCCGCGACGGTCTTTAATTTCCCGATAGATTGTTAATGCTTGCTGCCATGACTGAAATGCCGCTTCAAACTGGCTGATTTGAAATTGCTGATTCCCTTGGTTGAACAGCCGATCTGCCTCTGCTTTACGGTCTTGTATTGTCTGTGCTTGGACGCTTTCACTCATCACTATCTGCACTTGTCCACAAGCCAAAAAAGTCAACATCGCAATACTGATCGCCTTATTCATCGCCCACATCCTCACGTTTACATCAAAACCCGCAGTCGCCTACCAGCTAGCATAAAGCGATATTCCGAGAAATAGGTATTCGTTACAAAAAACATAACCAACCCAAAATCGAAACTATAGCGCTCCTAAAGTTGAGAGAGTGCGCCCCTTCGGGGCGCACTCTCTCAACTTTAGGATTGCTATATCTACTAAGTGATATAAGTAGATCGTCAAAAGAAACCTGTAAATGCACAGATCCCCGACTTTTTTTGTGAATTTGCAAATAGCCTTTGCTAGCTTAGAAAAAGTCGGGGATCTCAACCTATGCTTTTTAAGTTTTCTTATGCCTAGCTACTTAATTTTTGTGAAATGATCACCCCCCGCAATGATCGATAACGTTTGTAAATTCCTCGCAGAAAGCTACTCCACCGACTTTGCCAGTTGGCTACTAGGCAAACCCATCACCCTAACCAAAATCGAACAATCCGAACTCTCAGTCGAGCCAATTCGTGCCGACTCCGTAATATTTCTCGAATCAACCGAAATCATCCTACACATCGAATTTCAGACCGAACCCAATCAAAATATCCCCTTCCGCATGACTGACTACCGACTGCGACTATATCGTAAATATCCCGAACGCAAAGTTCATCAAGTCGTCATCTATCTCAGCCCCTCGCGATCGCACCTAGTCCATGAAACCACCTTCAACCTTGGCGAGCTAATCCATAACTTCAACGTGATCAGACTATGGGAACAACCAACAGCAATATTTCAGCAATATCAAGGACTATTACCCTTTGCCACCCTATCTCAAACCAGCGCCCCCGAAGAAACCTTAAGACAAGTGGCAAGGCAAATCGAAAATATTGCCGATAAACAACTCCAAAGTAACGTCGCCGCCTCGACCGCTATAATATCTGGTATAGCCCTCAGCAAAGAAATCATCAAAAGATTACTCAGGAGCGACATCATGAAAGAATCAGTAATTTATCAAGAAATATTACATGAAGGTTTAGCTGAAGGTGAAGCTAGAGGCTTAGCGAAAGGTAAAGCTGAAGGTTTAGCGAAAGGTAAAGCTGAAGGTTTAGTGAAAGGCAAAGCTGAAGAAAGAAATCAAATTGCCCTAAATATGCTGCTTTCTAACATTTCTGTAGATGTCGTGGCACAACTGACTGGACTAACCGCTAAGCAAGTGCAAAAGCTACAAAAGCTATCTAATAAAAAGTCTCAGAAGCCAAAAAAGTAATAGCGATCGCCAAACAATAAAGGCAATCATGAATCACCTGTACTCTTTGGTCAAAGAAACAGTTTTTTGTGGCGTGAAGATTTTGCAAATACTGCCTACAGTCCATTACTGATCGCAAAGAATGCTGACCAGTAGCTAAGCCCACAAACCTAGTTAAAGTAAAAATTGCGATCGCGTATAACCGTGAAGCCATAACATCACCACTGAAGTTACAAAGTAACTGTACATTTGCGTATCCCTATCGCATATATAGCAACGTAAGTTTTGCTTAGGACATAAAACAAAAAAGATGAGTGGCGGCGCGAAGCGCCGCCACTCATCTTTTTTGTTTTGATTTGTCCTATCTATCTCTTGCGTTGCTATAGTTACAGCGCAAAGCGCTGTAACTATATGCGATAACCTAGTGAAGGGATTATTTATACCAATCTTGTTTTTCAGCTATCACTTTACCTTATCCATTTTTAAGATTATGAACTCTCTCCAAATCACGCTTAACTTCAAAACTAAGTTCGCGATTTTTCGGATCAGTGTTTAATGCTTTATTGAGATAGATTTCGGCTTCGCGTAGCTTGCCTGCCAAAATCAATTCACTACTCCATCGATGATAAGTTACCGCTTTCCAATGGATTACCTCTGGTGAATTAGGAAATCTCTCACTCATGCCCTCCACAACAGCGATCGCCACCACGTATTTTTTCTGCTTTAGTAGATCTTGCACGCGCCGCAACATATCCAACTTGAGCTTTAGCTCTGGATCGCTATTAATAGGATCGACTTGATTATTGACTTGCTTTACCTCAATTTTGATTTTGGGATGAGGCTGTGGTTTGATGGGGGGAGTTGCTTTTGGCGGAGGGGGGGCAGACTGAGATGGAGAAGTATTGGTCGCGGCTTTTTTGGCAAACAATTCCTTAGTCAAGTCTTCCTTATCAGAATCTTTGAGCATTTTGTAAGCTTCCTGCACCAGACGAAACTTATCCGTGGCTGTTGGATCATTTTGGTTGACATCAGGGTGATACTTACGAGCAAGACGACGATAGGCAACCTTAATATCATCCAAGGTCGCATTGCGGGGTACTCCCAAGAGTCGATAGCATTCGGATAAGTGCATGGAGTGAAATTTAATTATTTAAAAAGCCGACAACAGGACTGGTTAAAAATTTATGGCTATTCTGGTTTTTTGCGGATTGAATATTTCCCTTTAGTCGTAATTGGCGATCCCTTGTTAGCTTCTACCAGCTTGATGTACTTATCCAGAGCCTCCTCCTTAGTTGCATGTTCAGAAATAACATGCACTTTACGACTTCCAGATATTTCGAGGACAACTTGGTGCATAAGTAAATGATTAGGGAATAGCCTTAAAACTTTAGAAGACAGTTTAGCAAATATAAACCGACAAAGTAAAAGGGGCGCATTGCGCCCCTTTTACTTTATGAAGATTCTTAGAGATTTAGCGCTTCGCAAATTTTTTGGTTAGCTTGCGTAAACGAATTGATTCGGGCGTAACCTCAAGGATTTCGTCAGGACCAATGTATTCCAAGGCTCGTTCGAGACTCATCTCGATCGGTGCTTGCAACTGCACAATGTCATCAGCACCAGCCGCACGCATGTTGGTGAGCTGTTTGCTCTTACAGACGTTTAGCTCCATATCTTGAGGACGATTGTTTTCACCAATGATCATGCCCTTATAAACCTTAGTACCTGGTTTAATAAAGAACACACCACGGTCTTCAGCATTCTTCAAGGAGAATTCTGTAGCTACACCTTCTTCAAAGGAAATCAATACACCATTGCGTCGGGCGCTAATGTCACCTGCGGCAGGACGGTAATCGAGGAAGCTATGGTTCATGATGCCAGCACCGCGAGTAGCCCGCATGAAATCACCACGGAAGCCGATCAAGCCACGGGCTGGAACGACAAACTCTAACTGAGAACGACCAGTACCAGACATTTGCATGTCGATCATTTCGGCACGACGTTGACCGAGACGTTCAATACATCCACCAACCGCATCTTCAGGAACGTCAAGGACTAGACATTCGTAAGGCTCACATTTTTGACCGTTGATTTCGCGGTAAATAACTTGAGGTTGGGTAACTTGGAACTCATAACCTTCACGGCGCATGGTTTCAATCAAAATACCCAAGTGCAACTCACCACGTCCTGCTACCGCAAAGCGATCGGGAGATTCGGGATCTTCGGTAACACGCAAAGCGACGTTGGTTTCGAGTTCACGCAATAGGCGATCGCGGACTTGACGAGTTGTAACCAGCTTGCCTTCTTGACCAACGAAGGGCGAGTCATTAACACAGAAAGTCATCTGCAAAGTGGGTTCATCCACCTTGATCATTGGCAAAGCTTGAGGCTCGTTAGGGCAGGTAATGGTTTCACCGATATTCGCGGTTGCAAAACCTGAAACAGCAACGATATTACCTGCGGATGAGGTTTGCATCTCTACTCGTTTTAAACCATCAAATCCTAGGAGTTTGGTGATTTTACCTTTGACGATTGAGCCATCTTCAGTGATGAGAGCTGCTTGCTGTCCAGAGGTAATCGTACCGTTGTGAATTTTGCCGATGACAATCCGACCGAGATATTCGGAATAGTCAAGGGTGGTAACTTGCAATTGCAAAGGCTTGTCAGGATTACCAACGGGTGGAGATACGTGGTGCAAGATCCCTTCAAATAGAGGCTTCATATCGACACTGGAGTCTTCTAGTTTTTCTTTGGCAAAGCCTCCCATTCCTGAAGCAAATAGATAAGGGAAATCGCACTGGTCATCATCTGCGCCGAGTTCGAGGAACAGATCGAGGACTTTACTAACAGCTACGTGAGGATCGGCAAATTCGCGATCGATCTTGTTGATGACGACCATTGGACGCAAGCCTTTTTCTAGCGCTTTTTTCAACACAAAGCGAGTTTGGGGCATGGGGCCTTCGTTGGCATCAACGATGAGCAGACAACCTTCTACCATGCCAAGCACGCGCTCAACTTCACCGCCAAAGTCAGCGTGTCCGGGGGTATCCACGATATTGATCAGCGTATCTTTGTATTTGACGGCAGTATTTTTGGAAAGGATGGTAATACCGCGCTCACGCTCTAAGTCGTTGGAGTCCATCACGCATTCGACAAGGGCTTCTCCTTCGCGAAAAGCGCCAGACTGTCTGAGGAGTGCGTCAACTAAAGTGGTTTTGCCGTGATCGACGTGGGCGATGATGGCGACATTACGAATAGGGAGAGACATGGGTGATGTATCGAGTTGATCGAAAAACTTATTATTTCTTTATCTATTATGCGTGAATTTGTCAAAAAACTTTGTATTTATGACCACTTGTAGTAATCACCAATACAAAAGGAAAGGCAGCACTTAGTAATATTGCTAGCGCCAGCCAAAATCAAAACCCAAAAGAGAGTGGCGGCGCTCCGCGCCGCCACTCTCTTTTGGGTTTTATATCCTGATACACAAAGCTTTGGCTACAGAGGACTTAGCCCACTTTGTTGAAGTAAGTTAAAGGAGTCTTTGAAGATCATCACGACACCTAAGCCGAGCAGAATTACTAATCCGCCTTGCATGACATTATTTTGTAATTCTTCAGGTAAAGGCTTGCCACCGCGCAAGGCTTCAATGAGTAAAAACACCAACTGACCACCATCAAGGGCTGGCAAAGGCAAGATGTTAATGATCGCAAGGTTAATACTGATAATCGCGGTGAAATCAAATAGTGCCGCCGCATCTGACTTAACCAATTCTGAACCCATCGCCACGATCGCGACGGGACCCGATAGTTGTGAAGCCGTATTTTGGAAATTTGTCGCCAATTGTTTTAAACCTTGAACAGTCATCACTACTAAGCGCTCAAAACTCTGAGTAGCGTTATCGAAAGCTTCACCAATACTATGTACGGAACGGCGATGGGGCTTACCAGTGAAGTCTAGTCTCACACCGATGCGACCTTTTCCTGATTCGCCATCGGGCAAGATTGGTACTAGTAATAACTTGCCATCACGCATTACTTGTAAATCAACACTTTGATTGGCATTTTTAGAAATCAATGATTGAAAGCGATCAAGAGTAGTGAGGCTCGTATCAAACTTTGTACCATTTGCAGATAAGACAATATCGCCAGCTTGCAAACCTGAAACGGCGGCAGGTGCATTTAGATCAAGGATTTTCGTAATTCTTACCCCTGGTTGATCGACTGTGCCGATACCCACACTCAAAGTCATTACTAATAAAACTAAGTAAGCAAAGACAAAATTGGCAATCACGCCTGCACTGATCACGATCGCTCGATCCATGATCGGACGATTTTTCATCAAGTTGGGATCATCGGCAGGAATGTTGCTCTCTTCATCATCATCAGGAAAGCCAACATAACCACCAAGGGGAATTGCCCGCAGTGCATACTCTGTTTGTTTGCCTTGATATTTCCACAACACGGGGCCAAACCCAATCGAAAATCGATTGACATGAATGCCCTGTACACGAGCAGCCATAAAGTGACCGAGTTCATGAACCAAAATCAGAATCGCAAGAACGGCAATGGCGGGCAATGCGGACATAATCTTCGCTCTAATAGTTGAGAATTTCTTAGGATTTTAATGTTGTGTGCAATACATAAAGATTGCTTAGTTTGCGATCGTAGCACAACGAAAATGTCAAATGCTTGACAAAGCTTTTCAATCGTCATCCAACTCCAAAACTGGCAAGACCCTATAAGCCTCAATACTTTTTTAATTTTTGGATGAGTTGTATTATAAAAACTTATGTTAAGATTGATGTATATACGTAATAAATTATTTCGATTAATTAACTTTTATTAACTAGGTGCGCCGAAATGAACAATACTACTCGCATTGCTGCTGCTATCTCTCGCCTAGTTTTGAGTTCAGACTCTGCACCTATATCACTGACACAAGGAGCATTGTTACTCCTGAGAGTTGTTTTAGGTACAGTTATGGTGCATCACGGGTTCGATAAGCTTGATGATATATCTGATTTTGCAGAGTCCTATGTGGCGGCTATTGGCATCCCATTTCCTATCTTTTTTGCCTACTGTGCGGCAATTACAGAAGTAGTTGCTTCTCCACTACTAGCCCTAGGCTTTTTAACTAGACCAGCCGCCTTAGGACTATTTGCAACCATGTTGGTAGCCAACTATCATCATATTTTGACGAGTGGATTCTTTATTCCGTCGCTGGAGCTGTCATTACTTTACGCTGCATCCTTTGCATTTTTTGCCATTTATGGCGGCGGCAAATATGCGATCGATACGTTGATTGCTAAAGCCTTAGATAAATTTTTGTCAGTTCCTGCTGGGGTTGACGCGATCGCTGAATCCGTAAAAGTGACTATTAACAAGTAGATTCTTAGCTAAACAAGAAAAAAGGACGCAAAGCGTCCTTTTTTTCTTGTTTGAACATTTCCAGACTACAAAAACTAGGTGATATAAAACACTTAGTTAAGTATTTATTCCCTATAGATTGTTGACGATTATTTATAGGTTTTATTTTTACAAAAGCGATCGCAGTTCGGATTTTTGGTAATTGTTAAAATTCATAGAAAACGGTATCTTATAATACGATTTTTTTATAAGTGAATTAATCAACAATATCCTCAAATAGATACCTTAAATCTGCTAAAACTCATAGCGCATAAGTATTAATTCTCATTTCAGATTTTTATAGCAATTATCGATCAAACACACTCCAAGAGATTTTTTGAAAAGTCTGCAAAGCAATACTTTCAAAAAATCTCTTAGTTTGGGTTTAAGTGCAAAGTACTACAATTTGCTGAGCTATCGTAAATATTTTCCAGATCAGCGATTAATTGAAGATGACTACGCTAGAATATGTGCGGATGAGTATTTCTAGATCGCATGTTTGTTTTCAGTATTGACAGTCGTCTTCTGTTTCATCGTGTCAGCCTTCTTTCCGAAATCTCTATCTCTACACATATCTGATTGTTGAAGCAAGTATTATGTCTATTTATGTTGGTAATCTCTCTTACGAGGTTACAGAAGATGATTTGAAAGCCGTATTTGCAGAATATGGCAAAATCACCCGCGTTCATCTACCGATTGATCGTGAGTCTGGTCGTCCACGCGGTTTCGCTTTTGTGGAAATGACCGATGAAAAGGAAGAAGATGCAGCGATCGAAGCACTAGACGAAGCTGAATGGATGGGTCGTGCGCTCAAGGTGAATAAAGCTAAGCCTCGCGAAAGCTCTGATTCCTTTGGCGGTGGCAGAGGTGGTTTCAAGGGCGGCGGTGGTCGTCCTTCTGGCGGTGGCGGCGGTCGTCGTTACTAAATAAAAAAGAAGCGGTGCATTGCACCGCTTCTTTTTTAACTAAAAGGGGGACGCTTAGCGTCCCCTTTTAGTTTTGTGTATTGATGGCTCGGCGTAAAGATGCGCCATCGCCAATAATTCCTAAATTTTGAATAATTTGATGTTTTCTGGCTTCTTCAAGTTTATTGAGGTCGTTGTAATTAACCCAAGCGATGCAGTCAACTGGGCAAGTATCGATCGCCTCTTGTACTAAGTCTTCCTCATCGCCATCTTGAGCAATTACCCTAGCGCGTCCATAGTCTTCTTCTAAAAAGAAGGTGCTACTAGCAGTATGGGCGCAGTGACCACAACCAATACAAACTGTTTCATCAACAAATACAGCATTTTGCCGCAGTTCTCCGCCAAGCTCAGGTTCAAAGCCAGAGCGATCGCCTATCTCTGGCTCTGAACTAGTTGTTATCGCTGTTTCTACAGGCGAATTATCCATTCCAACGTTGGAGAACGAGACGTACTGAGCCATCTTCGCGGACTTGTTGCTCCGCTAGGCTAAAGCCCTGTTGAGTTGATTCACCCATGACGGTGGCGATCGCATAGCTTTGGGTGACCTTTCTCAAGAAGCTCTCAACAGTCCAAGGCTGTTGCCAAAATTGCATATCAGCAACTAGGGCATACTCAGAGCCATTCCACTGAAAGCCGACATCGTAACCATTGGCTTGCTCAATTACCACTTCTGCTGATGTGGTCGTGCCTTCATGTCCGCGCATCGGGGAAGCCCCAGACTTCCAGTTGATTCCTAAATCAGTGAGAGCCTTTTGTAAAGGTTCAAGACTGCGGATTTGGGTTTTTACTTGGCTAAAATGTGACATAGGGGTTATCCTGACTACGACTAAATGGCTAATGGACGAAAATTTTTATTTTATAAAGTGAAACATTGGATTTTCTGTGTTTTATTGCCATTGGCTAAAGCTAGAAGCGTCCATATCTGACACGCGATCGAGTTGCGTAGCCGACTGAGATGTGAATTGCTGTTGAGCAAAGTTTTCGGATGTTAACTCTCGAAGAGCCACAATACCGAGCTTTGCTTCGATCGCGGCCGTCACCTCAGCACAACTAGAACCGACAATGCCTGTGACGCGCTCTTCGACTCGTCCATCTGGGTAAATAATGAATTCCAGAGTTTCCATGCTGGCTCTAGCTATTGAATTAATAGACAGTTTGACGCAAAGTTCCTATAAACGTCAAGAAGTTAGATGGCAAAATCAAAATGCTTTTCTGATGCTTGTAATAGAGCGATCGCAATGATTAGTAAGGATTTTCAGCTTTTTACAAACTAATTAAATTTGTTTTAAGTTTCTTGATTAGAGCTAAATGTCATCAAGACATGTCTTAAGGAATAGTCTTTTCATAATAAGGAACCAATTTCTAATACCAAAGCACAAAATGGCTTAGCCATTTTGTGCTTTTAAAACCCTTGCGGGGGTTGGGTGTTTTTTAATTCACAAAAGTGTTGTCACACTTTCGTGAATTGGCGTGAATTTGTAATATTGCAGTGAAGCTGCGACATTACAAATACGTGAGTTATGAAAGGTAATATAGCGCTACTAAATGAGTTGTAAGATTTTGAGTGTTGAGAGAGTGCGCCCCGAGGGGGTGCACTCTCTCAACCTATTTAGGATTGCTATAGGTAAAGATGATCAATTCTTTCCTTTCTAGGGAAACCGTTATTTCATAGTTGATACTCTGGCTTTTCATGTTCAACTACAAACACATTGGAATAGAGATGAGCCACAATCTCTTGACCTTGCTGTGTCAGCGACAAATAGTACAGAGCATCTTTGACGAATGGGTATACGCTTGTCCAATAGAATTTAGGATAGTTTCGCCGTAAATCCCCAGGGTGGGCATATCCGAGCGCTGCGTTTACGCCAGTTTCTTCAAATTCATAGAATAACGCACCTATTTTCTTTAGATAGCGCGGATCGCTCAGTTGTCCGATCAAATCGGCGGATCGCACTAGTCCTGCAAAATGTGTTGTGTCTTGATGGTCTCCAGTTTTAGGTACAGGAAATCGCGTCAGTTCAATATTGCGGCAAATTTTCTCAGCTTTAATCAAAGAGTGATTGGCAAAGCGTTGATTTACAAATAACTTAGCGCGATCGACATGATATGGCGTTAGCCCTGCGTCGGAAGCTCCTGCGGGTAACTCCACCATCGAATCACCAAGTCCTGTGGCAAACTTGCCATTACCATCCTGAAGGCAAACACCTTTGACATAGCCAATATCATGACAGACAAGCGAAATAATGTAATGTAACCAATCTTCAGGCGAGACTCGACCTTCGCGAATGTGCTTACCACGTAAAATTTCTTGCCCAACTAATGTTACTAAGATCGTATGTTCGACATTATGGTAGAGCGCATCGCTATTGGCTATATTTTCCAGAGCCATGTTGCCAGCCCAGCCAATGATATCTTCATAATCATGTAGATAGCCACCATAGGTACGGCGATATCCTAGCTTTAGTTGTTCAACAAAGTTACCTATTAGGAGTTCAGTTGCATTAAACATAAATCTTTATGTACCTATGTAAAGCCAAAATCTACTCTAAATGATAAGCCCAACTCTTATTTTTGGTGCGATCGTCAATAAAATTCTTAGAAATCATACCAAAACACAAAATGGCTACGCCATTTTGTGTTTTTAAAACCCTTACTGGGTTTGCTTTTTAATTCACGAAAGTGTGACAACACTTTCGTGAATTGGTATTAACGTGAGTTCGATATAGCGTTTATCAGTCGGGTGAAGTACGGTTTTGTTTCCCCGCCTTCGGCGGGGAAACAAAACTTTGTACCTCGCTTGCTTGAAAAACGCTATAAGTAAACTAAAAACCTAGAAAGCTGTCCCGCCCGCGTAGCGGGCGGGACAGCTTCTGGTTTTAGGGTTTAATTTATGGTGTGATACTTATTGCTATGTGTATAAATATGGCTAAGGTAGTATTATCGAGTTGATGAATCTTACTCGTAAATATCAAATATGCTCAAACACTTTGCTGGTCGCTTGTTACTACCTTTATGCATCGCATTGGCAGTAGCATCATGTCAGCAGCCTAGTGCTACAACATCTCCTTCGCCGTCAGTGGCTGATTCAGTCTCACCTACAGCCAGTCCCTCCGAATCACCTACTGCCGATGCAGATTCTAAAGCCGATGCAGATTCTAAAGCCGATGCGTCACCCAAAGCCGATGCGTCACCCAAAGCTGATGTGTCTCCTACTGCCGATGCGTCACCTACTGCCGATGCAGATTCCTCTGGTAAGACTAAAGATATTGATGCCTTGATCAAAGAAAATGCTGAATACAAGGAAATGTATGACGCAACTAATGGCATTCAGTATATCGGTTTAGTTGAAACAGAAACATGCAAGGCTTTGGATTTAGGCGTGCCTTTCCCAACTCTAATTGATGCCCTCGAAAAGGAATTTGACAAGCAGGGGAGTTCTATGCCCGCAGATAAACTCACAAAGTTGAAAGAGTATACTGGGTTTGTCGTTGGCGCTAGTGTAGTTATCTCTTGCCCTCAACACAAGGATAAGATTAAGTCATAATTTACCTGTAAATTTGCGCCCCGTAGGGGCGCAAATTTACGGATTTGGGTAATTATTTTGCACAAGTACTAACCTACAAAAAGAGAGACAGCGCACTTTGCTGCCTCTCTTTTTATGAGCGCTATAATTACATGTATGAAATCTGGTTATACCTTACCTGTCTTTGCGATCGCTGCTGCTAAAGCCGCAATACTTGCCATACTCAAAAAAAACTCATCTTCTATCGAACTTAATCTATTGGAATCTGGTTTAGGGATCATAGAAATTTCTCAAAGTGCAATTATTGATGAGAATATAGCCATTGCGATCGCCATTAGCAACCCAGGGGATAATCTTGACCTGACCGCAGGAACGCCTGTATGGGCTTGGGTGAAGTTAGAATCTTTAGGTGCAGAACGCATAATTTTAGAAGCGGGAGAGGGTTTGGGAAAAACCGCTAGTGGAGAGCCAGCGATCTATCGATTAGCGCGAGATTTGGCAGAGGTGAATCTCATTCCATTACTGCCAAAAAATATAACGGCGAGAATTAGATTTATTTTGCCTGAAGGTAGAGCATTAGCTAAACGTACTTCCAATGCTGCTTTTGGTATTTTAGAAGGTTTATCATTACTGGGAACTTCTGCAATATCGAAGCCACTCTCAGTAGAAGATAAACTTGCAGAATTTCGTGCCGATTTACAGGCTAAAGCCGTCAATTCTCATCAGATAGCTTTTTATATCGGTGCAAATGGCTATCAAGTTGCTCAAAATTTAGGATTTCAACCGACCCAATTAGTGCAGACAGCCAATTGGGTCGGTGCAATGTTAGTGGAAGCGGCTCTTTTAGGGGTAACTGAGCTTACTCTCATTGGCTATCATGGCAAATTATTAAAACTGGCTGGTGGAATTTTTAATACTTCTAGTCACTTAGCTGATGCCAGAATTGATATTTTAGTTCGCGCCGCCGTGCATGAGCAGTTACCATATGCCCTAATTCGTGAAATAGAAAGTCTACCCACTGCCGAAGCTGTCCATAAATTATTAGTTGAGCATAACTGCGATCGCCAAATATTCCAATATCTCACTGAGCAAATTACGCAACGCGCCACAGCCTATATCCAGAAATATACGGATCACCAGATTGAGATCAAAACAATATTGTGCGATCGCTTAGGGCAGTTAGTTGTTTAAGATTAAAAACAACGCAAAGCGTTGTTTTTAATCTTAGGGTTTTGTAATGCAACCAGTTTATATTGTCGGTGCGGGGCCAGGAGATCCTGAGCTAATTACAGTTAAGGGACGAAATCTACTTACCAAAGCCGATGTGGTCGTTTATGCCAATTCCCTTATTCCAGACTCAATGCTGCAATGTTGTCGCACCGATGCGGAAATTATTCCAACCGCAAGCAAATCCCTAGAAGAGATTTTGGAAATTATGATCGATAGGGTGCGATCGCAAAAATTAGTAGTCCGTTTGCATGATGGCGATCCTAGTTTGTACGGTGCGATTCAGGAGCAAATGATCGCCCTTAGTGAAGCGGAAATTCCCTTTGAAATCATTCCAGGGGTGAGTGCATTTCAATTAGCGGCGGCTCGTTTGCAAGTAGAATTAACTATTCCTGAATTGGTACAGACGATCATTCTCACGCGCATCAGTGGACGGACTCAAGTTCCTAAACGCGAAGAATTATCAAGTCTTGCATCGCACCAAGCCTCTCTATGTCTCTACCTCAGCGCTCACCATGTGGAGAATGCTCAAGCAAAATTAATGGAGCATTATCCAGAGGATACAACAGTAGCTATTTGTTATCGCTTAGGTTGGGAAGATGAAAAGATTTTGACGGTTCCTCTTGCAACCATGGCTTCGGTTACTCAAAAAGAGAATTTAACTAGAACAACTCTTTTTGTGATTAGTCCTGCTTTAAACCATGTAAATAAGAGCGAGAAAGGGCGATCGCAGTTATACTGTTCCCACTATAAGCGACTTTTTCGTTAAATCATCAATTCATCCTATCCCAAATATGACCCATGCAAAGCCCAAAATTAGCCGCAATTTCTGTCTTTTCGCTGACTTTATCAATCTCCATCGTTAGCATTGAACAATTCAGAATTAAGGCGATTGCTAAAGTTCCACAGCCAACCCCTCAACTTGCTCCAGTATTTGGTTGTGAGTTACTGCCATCTACAAATCCGCCAAATCCATCTCCACCCGCGAAATTAACGGATGTTCCCATCACCCTAGAGCGATTTCGACGGCTTTTACCCAATTCTACTAATAGCGATGCCACGCCAAAGTTAATTAACTATACTCCTAAAGAAGAAATCGCCTTAGCAGATGCTTCTAACTATGGCGATCGCTATCTCAAAGATCTGGATGGTAATCCTGCAAATCTCCCCCCAATTATTGTGTTGCATGAAACTAGAGAGTCGGCGGAAAGCATTATTAGTTATTTCCAAGAGTTCCATTCCGATGGAAATGATCAAGCAAGCTATCATACTTTAATCAAAATTGATGGGACAATTGTCTACATCGTGCCACCCGATAAACGAGCTTTTGGTTCAGGTAATTCCGTATTTGTCACTCCATTATCACAAGAAGCTGTACAGACCAATCCTAAGTATGCTAGTTCTGTAAATAACTTCGCTTACCATGTTTCCCTAGAAACGCCTGTGGATGTGCCGCCCAATGTCTATTTCCATAGCGGCTATACAAACGCTCAATATCAGTCTCTAGCATGGTTAGTCGCTAAAACTAGCATACCGCTAGAACGTATTACCACTAATGGAACAGTGGCTCGCTCCCGTTTCCGCATTGATCCTCGCAGTTTCAATTCTTTTCTATTCCGTAAATTTCTAAGTGCATACCCTAAGACTCAAGAGATCGCTATTGGCTGTAGTCCAGCACAGTAATTCGGTATGCCAAGCAGTTGGGTTAACTAACTCAATGCGATCGCAGTTATATAGTTCCCACCACAAGCGACTTTTCCGTCAATACTAGGCTAATATCTACAGCGCTTTGCGCTCAAACATAAACCAAGAAAAAAACTTGAAAGCGTTGCAAAGCAACGCTTTCAAGTTTTTTCTTGTGGTTTGTTTTATCGGTAATTGCTGTAATAAAATTATTTTAGGCTAATTATTGCTATACTTTAAACGGGAACAATATGAGTATTTTTGAATGATTGAAACTTGAGAGTGAGAAGAGAATCAAGTTCGTCTTTATACTGAATGTGAGGTTGAGCTAAACAGTCGGAAATGGCAGCACAAAACGCCGAAAAATCAGAGTAGTATTTAGCAAACAAACATTTTTTCTTCACGAATTTCCAGAGACGCTCAATCAAATTCAAATTAGGAGAGTAGGACGGTAAGTAAAGTAATTCGATATTTAAGGTTGCCGCTAATGCGGTAATGATGTGATACTTTTGATAACGAGCATTGTCTAAGACTAAGGTGATAGGAATCGTCAAGCCTAAAGCCGCTAATTGGTACAACAACTCACAGACTTGAGTACCCGTGATATAATAGTCATTGGTGACGGTAATCACTTCATGGGTAACAGTATTGAGAGCAGCTAAGACATTGAAGCGTTTACGTCCAGATGGAGTGCGGACAAAGACTCGTTCAAAACACCAAATTAAGCCTAATTCTTATCCCGTGCAAAGTATATAAGAACTTACATCTAAAGAAATTGTTTACGCAGTTTCCTTTTCAGGTGTATAAAATTCAGCATTTTTGCGATCTAATTCTGAAATTGCTGATTGAATTACATCAACTTCATGTTCAGCAAAATAGACTTCGCCGCACTGATCGCAAACAAAGGCAGGAATTGCATCCCAATGTAAGTAGTAACCATTTTTCTGGATGCTAAATGGTGCGGTCTTTTTCTCCATGTGACCTTTGCAGTAAATACATTCCATTGTTATAACCTCTCTCTAAAATTGTTTGTCCATTGACTGCTACTGGGTATGTAAGCCGTAATAATTGCAAGGTATTCTGGCTTAGGAGCGCAAACGACATGAATTATTCGATTTGTTTCTACTGATTTGAACAGTAAGCAACTATGACCTCTCGCATCTTCGGAATAGTCTTCTATCAATTCTCCTGTCATGACAGTCTCTCTAACTTCTTGAGTAGTAATCATTCGATCTAGTCGAGACATTTGACGGAGAGCGTGTGGAAGAAATAATATTTGCTTTTCTGCCGCTTCTCTAACTTGTTGAAGAATGTCTTCCATAATTTCAGGCTCTCTGGCTAACTCTTCTCCCTCCTTCTCAAGGGGGGCTGGGGGGGATCATCCTCTCTATCTCTTCACACACCCTCTCAAAGTCTTCTAACACCTGTCGATTAGTAAACCGAATAACCTTAATCTCGTAGCCTTCTAATCGTTGTGTTCTTTCTTGATCATAGGCTGTCCCCTCATCGGTATAGTGGCTTTCTCCGTCAACTTCAATAACTAGTTTGAGGCTAGGACAGTAGAAGTCAACGATGAAATGGTCAATAGGTCTTTGTCGCAGAACTCTAAATCGGAAGTTTTTTAAATATTTGTGCCAAAGTTTTCTTTCTGCGGGTGTCATGTTTTGACGCAGTTCTTTGGCTCTGGTGGTGAGATCAGGGTTATAGGGGAGATGGAGGTTGCTGGTTTTAAGTGTCATTGATCCCCCCCAGCCCCCCTTGTGAAGGGGGGAGAATTAAATTTTTTCTCTTCTAAGGTGGAAGAATTAGATTCTTGCTCTTCTTCCCCCTTTCTAAGGGGGATTGAGGGGGATCTAAACCTTGAAACGTAGACAGGGAGTTTTGTGTGTACTCTGTAGTTGGGGAAATGGGGCTTGTGGTTTAGAGGGTGATCCCCCCCAGCCCCCCTTGTGAAGGGGGGAGAAGAGGTGGTTGCTGATTCTCTAATTTGTTGAAGAATGTCTTCCATGATTAGAGAATTAAGTTCTTGCTCTTCTTCCCCCTTTGCAAGGGGGATTGAGGGGGATCTAAACTTTGAAACGTAGTCAGGGAGTTTTGTGTGTACTCTGTGGTTTGGGAAATGGAGTTTGTGGTTTAAGGGGTGATCCCCCCCAGCCCCCCTTGTGAAGGGGGGAGAAGAGGTGGTTGCTGATTCTCTAATTTGTTGAAGAATGTCTTCCATGATTAGAGAATTAAGTTCTTTCTCTTCTTCCCCCTTTGCAAGGGGGATTGAGGGGGATCTAAACCTTGAAACGTAGACAGGGAGTTTTGTGTGTACTTTGTAGTTGGGGAAATGGGGCTTGTGGTTTAGAGGGTGATCCCCCCCAGCCCCCCTTGTGAAGGGGGGAGAAGAGGTGGTTGCTGATTCTCTAATTTGTTGAAGAATGTCTTCCATAATTTTAGGTTCATGGGTTAATCAAGTGCTGTTCTTTTTTGCGGTAAGTGGCTAATTGAGACTGACGCTGAAACATCGGCAGGATAGTTAAGTAAACCAAGCCCGCACCACTGGCTATAGTAACGATAGGAATCATTGTCACAGGAATGAAAAATCCCTTTGTTAAACCCATACCAAAAATATTGATTCCAAGCCCACAGCCACAGAGCAGAGCCAATACATAACGACTCCAGAAGAGCATCCAAAATGAGGGATTTTGGGCTGCGGTTAAAGACTTGTATTTTTCATCAAGCTTACCTCCAGCCCAAACCCAAGCCCAAACCCAAGCCGCAGTCCAAACCACAGCACCAGCCCAAGCAGCAGCCCAAGCACCAGTCCAAGCCATAGCCACAACCACAACCACTTCTAAACATATGCCCACAGCCACAGCCCTAGTCGCAGCTATAGCTACAACAGCCAAAGCCACAGCCCCAGACAAAGCCATACCCACAGACCCAGCCTCTGCCTCAGCCCAAATAGCTATAACGCCACTTGCAAGAACACAACCAAAACATAAAACCTCCCCAAAATATAGAGACAGAGGTATCTTAGGCAAGGGGTTAGCTGTTTCAATTTCTAGAGGTAAATTGATTTGACCTTGGTTTGTATTGGAATGGAATACTAGCTGCCGCGAACCTGTAAGCCCTGCACGCAGTTTGCTGGTATCTACAGTTATTTCACAGTTGATATCGTTCCCTTTAACTTTTTGTTTGTTAAATGAAATCCAAACATGACTATCTGGCGTGTGCGGCGGATCGTTGGGATGTGGGGCGACTTCCCAATAACCTTCTAAAACAGTTTCGGGAATAGAATTTTTGAGCGTAATCATTTGCCTCATCTTTTCACCCAATTTCTTTGCCTTAAACTTGAATGGAGTTCTACTCGGATCGATCGCTTCGCTATCCTTAAAAAGCTGCACTTCAGGCACACGCACTACATACAAAGGTTTCAACGTCTCTAATGCAGTCTTAGCATCAGCAAACCGCTTACTTGGATCGGGCGCGACCATTTGATCTAACCACTTCACAAAGGTTAAACTGCATCCCTTCAACTTCGGATCGATTTTGCTGCGATCTAGTTGATTGCTGAAATCGATGTAATTGCCAATATCTGTCGAACGAATCGCCCCAATCAAACAGATTAGCGTCAAACCCAAACCATAGAGATCAGACGCATTCGTTAGCTTGAGATTGCGGATTTGTTCGGGAGCCATGAAGCCAAACGTCCCCGCATTAGCGCTACTCATCGCCACACTGCCACTACCCACCCGCGCAAAACCAAAATCAATTAAGTAAACATTGAGATTATTATCTACCAAAATATTTTCAGGCTTAACGTCACGGTGAATGACGGGCGGCATTCGCTCTTGCAGATACACCAAAATCTCTAAAATCTGCACCGCAATTTGCTTAATTTGGTCAGGCGTAAAACTCCGCCTCACCGCCAAAGTGTCCGCAGGAAAATATTCTGTAACCAAGCAATAGCCGTTATCTGTCTCAAACTTGTCTAAATACTTGGGAATACCACGATGATTTAAACCCTGCAAACTCTGGATCTCACGCTCGATCGACCTAAATCCATCCCACCCCGCACTTTTAGAAAATTGAAATTGCTTGACTACAACATCACAATTATCAGAAAGGCGTTTTGCTAGATAAGTAAACCTGCCTCCCTCCAAGTTATGCCCCAATTCTTTGACAACTTGAAAACCATGCGCCGCGAAATCAGGGAAAGAAGTCATAGGGTTTTAGCAATGGTTAACTAAATTAGTTCGCTAGATTTTAGCTTTTTTGTCGCAAGATCACAATATAGCGCTTTGCGCTTCAGAATTAATTATTTGACTTGGCGATCGCCGCTAATTTATCGAAATTAAATAACAATAGGAAGAGACTCGATCTCTAGGCTTCAATCTCTGCTTCTGCGTAACATAAGTGAGTAATGCGATACCGATTTTAATAGGGCGGCGAAGCCCAATGGGTTAGCTGCTAACATTTTCTTGGGAATTTCTAACATAAAATACATTGCTCTTAATAATTAATTCAAAAGTGAAAGAACTAAATTCTTTTACTTTCGATTTTGCAACTATTTTTATATGCAGTGGTTTAAGTTTAATTGGTTGAGTATCAAATCGAAACTGATTGTCATGTTACTGACAGTTAGCAGTAGCTCAATCCTCGTCACCGCTTATCTGGGCTATCGCAGTGGTCAAGCTAATTTGACCGATCGCGTATTTAATCAGCTAACCAGTGTCCGTGCTTCCAAGGCTTATCAAATTGAATCCTATTTCAAAATGATTCGCAATCATGTACAGACCCTGAGTAACGATCTATCGACAGCATCAGCGATCGCTGAATTTACCAATGCTTACCGACAGCTTGAGAATGTACCATTACCTGCGGATGCTTCTGTCAAAATTAATGGTTATTATGAGAATGAATTTCTGCCAAAGTTAGCACGGACAGAGCAAGGCTCCCCCGTTCTCAATTCATTTTTACCAGAATCGATCGCTAGTAATTATCTGCAATATCATTACATAGCCAATAATTCTAATCCGCTAGGCAAAAAACATCTCTTAAACAAAGCTAATGATAATAGCCAATATAGCCGCCTCCATGAGCGTTATCATCCGATTTTTCGGAATATCATTGAGAAGTTTGGCTACTATGATTTGTTTCTCATCGATCCTGATGGTCGCATAGTTTATACAGTTTACAAAGAGACAGATTTTGGGACTAGCCTCGTTGTTGGCGCATATAACGAAAGCAATTTTGCGCGGCTCTTCTCCTCGGTAAGACGGGCTAAAGAAAAAAACTATGCAAGGATTATCGATCTAGAATCCTATGCTCCTTCCTATGGCGCTCCTGCGGCTTTTATTGCGGCTCCTATTTATAGTCAAGATAAATTTATGGGTGTACTAGCGATTCAAGTCCCTGTCGATGAAATCAATAACGTGATGACGGGTAATCTCAAATGGGAAAGTGATGGTTTGGGCAAAAGTGGTGAAACCTATCTAGTTGGTCAAGATTATTTAATGCGCTCCGTTTCCCGATTTTTGATCGAAACTCCTGAAGAGTACATCAATACTCTAGTTACCTTGGGCGTAAACAAAGAAACGATCGCCCGCATCAGGCAATACAAGACTTCGATCTTAGCCCAAGTTGTGCGGACTCCTGCGGTGGAAGAATCACTGATGGGCAAACAGGGACTTCAACTCATTCGTGATTATCGAGATATTCCTGTTTTGAGTTCCTACGCTCCTTTACAAATAGAAGGCTTAAAATGGGTGATTTTATCGGAAATTGATTTAGCAGAGGCTTATGCGCCAATTTATGACTTTGAGCGTCAGTTATTGATTTCGGCAACACTATTGATGTTATTGGTGATCATCCTCGCCATGGCGATGGCTTCATTATTTGTGAAACCGATTAATCAATTAATTGAGAGCGCTCGTAAAGTGGCGGCTGGTCAGTTGGATACGATCGCCATTTTAGAGACTGAAGATGAGTTTGGCGAACTCGCTCAATCTTTTAATTTGATGGTGACCAGCTTGCGCGATCAGACCGATTTAGTCGAAGAGAAAAATCGCGAGAATGAGCAGTTGTTGCTGAGCATCTTTCCTGCGGCGATCGCTAAACGTTTAAAACAAGGTGAAAAGAATATTGCCGAAAGTGCTTCTAATGTGACGGTGCTATTTTCGGATTTAACGGGCTTCTCAAAGTTGTCAGATTCGCTTACGGCTTACGAAATTGTCAGCATTCTCAATGATCTAGTTACGAGCTTTGATGAAACCGCCGATCGCTATGGCATGGAAAAAATAAAAACCATTGGTGATAGCTATATGGCGGTTTGCGGCTTGTCAGTTCCCTATCTCGACCACGATAAACGGGCGATCGATTTTGCGATAGAGATGCAAGCGATCGTCCGTCGCTTTAGTCAAGAGCGTGGCTTCCAATTAAATATTAGTTTGGGAATTAACTCAGGTGATATCGTGGCAGGCATCGTCGGCAGAAATAAATTTATCTACGATGTTTGGGGTGACACGATTAATATTGCTAGTGCCTTAAAGTCGGCTTGTCCTGAAGGCTCAATTTTAGTTTCCCACGCAATTTATCACCGTCTCTGCGACCTCTATGAGTTTGCGCCCCTAGCCACCAAAGTGGAAGCAGGAACAAACTTGTTACAAGCATGGCAACTCAAAAGCCCGATCAAAATTAAACCGAGTTAAAACATGACTTTGCCTTGTTTTTCGCCATGTTTTTAACTCATTAGGAAATCCCAATATGCTGCAACCTAGTGCCAATTATCTATTTATTTGGGCGATCGCTTTAATTGTCGGACTAGCTCTGTCGGTAATTATTCTCGGCGAAGTGATCTATCGCTTACAACATCGCCGCCGCCCTCTCGCCGCCACATTGCAAGTAGTGCGAAACTTGGTGCTGCCAATGCTTGCCTTCATGTTGTTTATCCAGTACGTGTTACAGCGTCCAGCCAGTGATGACATCGTGAAGAGCGTACAGACTCTCTTTTGGATTTGCGTACTCCATGCAGCACTCTCTTTGCTGAATGCGGTGATTTTTGAGCAAGCCAAAGCTGATACTTGGCGGGCGCGAGTTCCTAAACTCTTGATTGATTTGTTTCGCTTGTTTTTAGTCCTCCTAGGCACTGCGATCGTGTTAGCGACAGTCTGGAATGCGGATCTGGCGGGATTAGTCACGGCTCTAGGAGTTAGCTCGATTGTGATTGGTTTAGCGCTGCAAGATACGCTCGGCAGCGTCATGTCAGGCATTGCCCTACTATTTGAGCGTCCTTTTTCGGTGGGGGATTGGCTGACAGTGGGCGAGGTGACGGGTCAGGTGATTGATATTAACTGGCGAGCCGTGCGTTTGCAAACCTTCGATCGCGAAATGGTAATTATTCCCCACAAGCTGATCGGTAATGAAATCATTCGTAATTTTAGCCGCCCGATCGCCATTCATGCCGAACGGATTCGCCACGGATTCTCCTATAATGATCCGCCCAACTTAGCTAAGCATGTCCTGTTAACCACGGCTCTAGAGACTGAAGGAATCTTAAAAGACCCTGAGCCAGAAATTTTTACGATTTCCTATGATGACTTTGCAATTACCTATGAAGTGAAATTTTATATCAGTGATTACTGTGACATTGAAAGCATTCGCGATCGCTTTATGAGTCGAATCTGGTATGCCGCCCAACGCAATAGCCTGACGATTCCTTTCCCCATTCGCACGCTTTACCATTTTCATGGACCTACTTCACAGGCGCAAGGAACATCCAAAAAATTTACCGAAAGTCTCCAATCCTTACCTTCCTTTGTGCCACTCCAAAATCCTGATTCTGCTGCCGATGGCATTGATTTGCAGCATTATGGTGCAGGCGAGAAAGTGATCTGGCAGGGAGTCAGTAATAATGCGCTGTACATTGTGATTGCTGGTAAAGCAATGATGACCGTATGCGATCGCGATCGTCTCGAACATGAATTATTAACCATCAAGACGGGCGAATTTTTTGGTGAGATGACCCTTTTTTCAGGTGATCCTAGTCCGATATCCGTAACTGCGATCGCCGATCTAGAGGTAATGATGCTGTCGGCAAGTGCTGTTAATCAAATGATCGATCGCCAGCCCAGTTTTGCCCGTGAAATCAGTCAGATCTTAGAAACTCGCCGCCGCGTTGTCAATACAATTCCGCCAATTCAAGGATGAAATGCAACGGATTCTGATGAAGCAAAGAATACTTCGCAAGGAGTAAGATAATCAAGTGATTTTCTGGGTCAGTGATTGATCAAATTCACCCCCTTCTGAAAGTCCTCTTCTTTTCACGGGATCTTTGAAAGATATAACAGAAGGGCTTTTTAGGTAACGGTTACAGATGGGTACAAAGTATAAAAAATGAAGTAATAAGGAGGTAAGAAAAATGATGAACTGACGTTAATAAAGGTGATCTATGCTTGCAAAGAAAAAGTCGGGGATCTTAATTTCTTCACAGGTAAATTGTGACTGCGTTGCGAGGTTTTGGGCAAAGCATTCCCAATTTGAGATGGTTTCAGAAGTCATCAATTGTGGCGGGAATGCCTTGCCCCTAAATGGGATTTGCATAAAAAGAATATTCTGTAGGGGTTTAGCATTTGCGCCAATATTTTTGTACTCTCTGCGTCTATCTTAAATCGCAAATGCTGAAGCCTGTTTGCTTGTCACAGATAAATTGTGGCTGCGTTGTGAGGTTTTGGGCAAAGCATTCCCAATTCGAGATGGTTTCAGAAGTCATCAATTGTGGCGGGAATGCTATGCCCCTACATGGGATTTATTTTCACAGTGACTCAGATCCCCGACTTTTTTTGTGATTAATAAAGGTGATCTATGCTTGCAAAGAAAAAGTCGGGGATCTTAATTTCTTCACAGATAAATTGTGACTGCGTTGTGAGGTTTTGGGCAAAGCATCCCCAATTTGAGATGGTTTCAGAAGTCATCAATTGTGGTGGGAATAGTCAATATTTCTGACACCCAATTTTGCGTCATAGCCATGCACATTCCCCTGCACCATCAACTTAAACTGGTTTCTAGCATCATTCAGAGAGTTATTGATCGGTGTTGCCGATATTAATAGAACTTTAATATCTTGATTCTTTTGTAAAATCTGCTCCACCAAAAACTTATAGCGATTTGCCTTGTCATTCCGTAAATTATGACTTTCATCAATCACAATCAGCTTAGGCTTATCATCACGAAAGAACTTATCAGCGCGATCGCTATAGGACTCTAAGCGAGAGCTACTCATATCCGTATGAAAACGCATAAAAAACTTGAGTTTGTCGGGTTCAAACTTGGATTCCTGATTTTCCTTATAGCGGTTCCAGTTATCTTCCAGTTTCTTAGGACAAAGCAAGATCACCTCGCGCCCCTGCATCTGGAAAAACTTCATTACCGCCAAAGCGCTCCAAGTTTTACCCAAACCCACCGCGTCCGCTAAGATTGCCCCGTCATATTTCTGAAGCATCCGAATTAAACTCAAGACTCCTTTTTTCTGAAAGTCATAGAGAGCATTAAAAATAGCCGTATTTTCTAACCTTCCCACTTGACGATTAAACTCTGGATCGTTCTCAATTTCCAGAATTTGATTCCCAAATAGCTCAAATAAGATCTTGTAGTAAATATCTCGTGGCGAATATTCGATAAATATCTTCGTGATCGCCTCAATCAGATATTGCTTAAAATCAATCTTTTTACTCGTGCCATCCTTAGCCAGAATCGTCTTCTCTTTATGAGCTTGGGGCTTATGCCAAAGATTTTCAAACCATGCGACTAGCTCTTTATATTGGCTATTGTTTCCCGTCTCAGCAATATTCAGTTCCAGATTATTAGTATGCTTTAAACCAATCCCTGCTTCAGTCAGGTTTGAACTACCTGAAATAAAGTATTTGTCGCGATCGTCTTTTTTTGACGGCTCAAATAGATAGCACTTAGCATGACAAAAATTTGGCTCTAAAGTTTTTGCCTTAACTTTATCCTGCTTTAAAAAATCAACCGCTTCCTGAGCCAGACGACTAAGATTCAGCGCCGCCTCAATCGTAATGTTTTCATTTAGCAAATCTAAGGGACGCTCATCGACTTGATCGAAGTTAACGATATCTCCCAGTACTAGCCGAAACTTCGTAATTTTTTGATTAACCTCCTGCGAAAGATAAGCTAAAGCCCCAACCGTGAAATAGCCTGTAACGATATCAATCGTGCCTTCTTCTGTATATTCCTTAATCCATTCATGGACTTTTAGATTCTGGTTTTCGTTGTCTAATATCATCTATTCATACCTAGAAATAGTAAATCCTTCGACAATTAACTCAAGGGGGCGCATCAGGAAACTCCATGTAGAATAGCAATAATCAATTAGTCATTTACGCAAATAACAATGACGCAAGCGATCGCACCAATACTTAATCAACCACTTAGTCCAAGTGACTCTGGGCAAATCGCGGCTAACTCAGTCCAACCTGAAGTACTCCAAGCGATCGCCAAAGCCAAAGCCAAGCCTGAAATTGTTTGGGAATCTTTGCCTAAAAATTTTATTCTACCTGATGATCCTGTGGAAAGCATTGCTCAACCTCTTCTCGCCGCCGCCCTCAATGACAGCCTAGAAATTGCTCAACTTGTCACCCCAGAGCGCATAGTTGCCTCAAATATGGCGCTAGTGGTCAGAATCAATCAAAAGACCATCGTTAAAGCCCCTGATTGGTTCTATGTTGCCAAAGTAAATTCCACTTGGAAAAATGTGATCCGCCGCAGCTATAGCCCCCATGTGGACGGAGACACCCCTGCGATCGCGATGGAGTTTCTCTCCGAAGAGGAAACAGGGGAATATTCCACTCGCCCCACCTATCCCTACGGCAAGATGTATTTCTATGAGCAAATCTTGCAAATTCCGATCTACGTGATTTTCGATCCTGAAGATGGACGCTTAGAAATTCGTCAACTAGACGCTTCGGGCAAATATATTTTGCAATCCCTTGATGAAAATGGTCGCTACTTCATCGAGTCCATCGGCTTATATCTTGGTACATGGTACGGCACAAGGCTGGATCAGACTTTTCACTGGTTGCGATGGTGGGACAATGCGGGTAATTTACTGCTCTGGGGATCAGAAAAACTAGCTCAAGAGCGTCAATTACTCGAAGCCGAAAAGCAACGTGCCGAGACTGAAAAACAACGTGCTGAAAGCGAAAAGCAACGTGCTGATGAGGCTGAGCAAGAAATACTACGCTTAAGACAACTGTTAGCCGAAAAATAGCATTTTGAAATAATTGCAAAGCAATTATTTCAAAATGCTTAATTGGGTATTTCGCTAAACTCCATATATAACTCTTTGAAAGCGGTAATTACTTCAGGCGACAAGTTCTTTTCCCGATCGCTATAAAACTTTTGAAACTCAGAGATCGGATCAAAGCGATCGTAATCTTTCGGTACTAGAACCTGTGCGGATTCATTGATGATTAGCTTCGGCTCAACCATCACCGCCTGCGGACAAACTTTTCGCACCCGATCCGCGAGTCCGATGGGCGGCGTATCCACAGCGATCGCAAATTTCAAATAGCCTTCATAATCACGATGGGCTTCTAAATTCTCTTCAAGTTGATCCAAATGACATTCCACACGCTTGAGTGGTTTATGACAGGTGAGTGGTTGAAATTGCACTTTTGCAGGTCTACCAGTTTCCACTTCAATTAAGTTAAATCCTTTCTCTTCGCCCACTTCCCCAAAATCCACTTGAATTACAGAGCCAGCATAATAGGTCGGCGCAGCATTGGGAATCTGTTGTGGTCGATGGATATGTCCTAAGCCGACATATTGGCATTCTGAAGGAATCGATTGTCCTGAAAGACTATAAACATCACCACTATAAAAAGCTGCCTCAGAACCCGTAAACTTTGCACCATCAACGGTCATATGCGCCATCATCACATTCACAGCATCGGTTTTAAAGGCTTTAGCCAGATCTTGAAGGACAAAGGTGACAAGGGTTTTATAATCACTTCGCTGTTCCAAAGCATCCTTATTCCAGACATCCTCAGCAGCTAATAACTTCCGTTCCGAGGCAAAAGGCATCGCACCGATGCAAAGCTTGCCATTGGCTGTATCAATATTCACCAATCCGCCTTCTTCGGCAATTCTGGGACGACCTAAAGCTCTCACTCCTGCAAGGGATAGTAAATGGGCAAGGCTATCAATGCGATTAGCCGAATCATGATTTCCCGCGATCGCTACTGAGGGAATGCTTAACTGATTGAGCTTATAGAAAAAATCATAGGCAATTCGTTCGGCTTCAGTCGTGGGGTTTGGCACATCAAAAATATCGCCTGATATGAGGACTGCATCCACTTCATATTCTTTTGCATATTTAAGAATTTCGTCTAGGGCTAAGGCAATTTCAGGGGTGCGATCGACTCCTTTTAACTTTCTACCCAAATGCCAATCAGAGGTATGGATTAAACGCATAGTCCTTGTGTTTTAGAGAAGTGATTGCGAAGAAACCACTTCTTTGATTTTAAACGTTTTACGATGTAAATCACTGTAACCTAATTGCGCGATCGCCTGTCGATGTTTAGCCGTGCCATAGCCTTTATTGGTGGCAATGTCATAACCTGTATAGATTTCTGCGAGTTCGACCATGCAGCGATCGCGCCATACTTTCGCGATAATGCTTGCCGCCGCAATTGATATTGATAGAGAATCCCCTTTAATCACAGTAGTTTGTGGAATCGGGGCTATGAGTTTAAATCGTAAAAGTTGATTACCATCGATCAGACAATGCTTAGGCTGGGGATTTAGCTTGGCGATCGCCCTTTCCATCGCCAGTAAACTCGCTGCGAGAATATTCATTTCATCGATTTCCTCAACCGATGCTGTACCAATTGCACAGGCGATCGCCACTTCTCGTATGAGCAGATCTAATTTTTCGCGCCGTTGAGGTGAAAGCTTCTTGCTATCAGTCACGCCGAGATCTTCTAAATAAGCTAATTGATCAATCGGCAAAATTACTGCCGCCGCTACAACTTCGCCAAACAGACAACCCCGACCAACTTCATCAACTCCTGCTACAGGATAACTTGTAATTTCTAGCGATCGGATGTCTTCTTGATTCATGAAACTGATTGATCTTTTGGTATATAGCTGTCGCCATTCTTGTTAGGACATAAAACCCAAATAGTGAGAGGCGGCGCGAAGCGCCGCCTCTCACTATTTGGGTTTTGATTTGTGCTGATATAGGTGGCTATAGCTATATGTTACAGCGCAAAGTACTGACTTAAAAACCAGTGCAAATTTTGAAAGTGCCGCGAAGCGGCACTTTCAAAATTTGTTATCCTAAAGACAGTGCCACAAGCACCCGAAGCAAGTTTTAATAGTAGCTAACTCATCAGTCAAGATCCACCGCAATGACCACAACGCCGATCGCACCCAAAACAACTGCACCATCCACAATCGTCAATCGTCCCGATACCTTAGGACGGTTTGGTATTTTCGGGGGCAAATATGTTCCCGAAACCCTTATGAGCGCTCTTGCTGAGCTAGAAACCGCTTTCTATCATTACAAAAATGATCCAGATTTTAACAATGAACTAGATGGCTATTTGCGGGACTATGTGGGTAGACCTAGCCCTCTATACTTTGCGGAAAGATTGACACAGCACTATGGGACGGCTCAGATTTACCTAAAGCGTGAAGACCTCAACCACACAGGCGCACATAAAATCAATAATGCGCTAGCTCAAGTGCTTCTAGCGATCCGCATGGGCAAAAAGCGCGTAATCGCTGAAACAGGTGCAGGACAGCATGGTGTAGCTACAGCCACAGTTTGTGCTCGTTTTGGTTTAGATTGTGTGATTTACATGGGCGTGCAAGACATGGAGCGTCAGTCTCTCAATGTCTTCCGTATGAAACTCATGGGTGCAGAAGTACGCCCCGTTGAGGCAGGTACTGGCACGCTTAAGGATGCCACTTCCGAGGCAATTCGGGACTGGGTAACTAATGTCGTTGATACCCATTACATTCTTGGTTCCGTTGCAGGCCCCCATCCTTACCCGATGATTGTGCGTGATTTCCATGCGGTGATTGGGAAGGAGAGTCGTCGCCAGAGCCAAGAGAAATGGGGCGGTTTGCCAGATATTTTGCTGGCTTGCGTGGGTGGTGGCTCCAATGCGATGGGACTATTTCACGAATTTGTCGATGAACCAAGCGTCCGTTTAATTGGGGTGGAAGCCGCAGGTAAAGGGACAAACACCGAGTTTCATGCCGCCACTCTCACCCTTGGACGAGTTGGCGTATTACATGGTGCAATGAGCTATTTATTGCAAGATACTGAAGGACAGGTACAGGAAGCCCATTCCATCAGTGCTGGCTTAGATTACCCTGGAGTTGGTCCAGAGCATAGTTATCTAAAGGATTTAGGTCGTGCTGAGTATTACAGCGTCACCGATCAAGAAGCTCTAGATGCATTTCAACGACTCTCTCGTTTGGAAGGAATCATTCCCGCTTTGGAAACATCCCATGCGATCGCCTATCTCGAAACTCTCTGTCCACAGCTAACTGCTGATCAGCGCATCATTATTAACTGCTCTGGTCGTGGTGATAAGGATGTAAATACGGTAATTCAACATTTGCATCTCTAGTAATGATTGCCGCGTAAAGCGCGGCAATCATTCTTTCCATTGCTAATAGCTAACGTTTTGGTTCAAGATCTGCCATACATCCTCTCCCTACAGTAGTAATTGCCTGACGATATTCGCGATCTTGGACATCACCACAAGCCTAGACACCTGCCAACAATTCCAAATTCAAATTAAAAACCAAACCCAGTAGGGGTTTTAAAAGCACAAAATGGCGTAGCCACTTTGTGCTTTGGCATTACAGCTATTACCGAGCAAACGAACCACAAGAAAAAAAATGAAAGCGTTGCGAAGCAACGCTTTCATTTTTTTTCTTGGTTTGGGTTTGAGCGCAAAGCGCTGTAATGCCCATATTATGGCTTGTTATGGCATTGAAATTGTCCTAGCACCATTCCTTACCACTTTTGGGAATGGTGCTAGGAAGAGAATAAGTAAAAGATGGCGCATCGCGCCGCCTTTTACTTATTCTCTTCCTAGCGACACAGGCGGCTATCCCTACGTTTGCTGTCTAGCGTCAAGAAACCATCATTTCTATAATGACTTTAGAAACAAAGCGTAAAATATAAAAAAATGGCTGTCAAAAAAGAAGACCCCAAGCGATCGCGTGCAAGACTGATTGGCAATGTCCTATTGTTGATCGGCGCAGGATTGCTCATAATAAACATCTTTTTACCAAATTTATTTGCGCCGCCCATGGCGCGTGTTCCCTATAGCCTCTTCGTCCATGAAATTGAAGAAGGCAATGTAGCAAGGGTATATATCGGACAGGATCAGATCTCCTATCAGTTAAAGGGTGTCACGCCTGACATTCCTGGTGATGTGATTTCGACCACCCCAATTTTTGACTTGAATTTGCCAGAGCGCCTCGAAAAGAGTGGGGTCGAATTTGCAGCAGCACCTGTTCAGAAATCAGGCTGGTTTGGTACATTACTTAGCTGGGTCATTCCCCCATTGATTTTTGTCGGCATTTTCCAACTGTTCAGCCGTAACGGTGGCGGTGGCGCTCCTGGTGGCTTGCAGATTGGCAAGAGCAAGGCAAAAGTCTATGTCGAAGGTGAATCGACTAAAACGATGTTTGCGGATGTCGCTGGGGTCGATGAAGCCAAACAAGAACTTCAAGAAATTGTCCAGTTCCTGAAAACTCCTGAGAAGTACACCAAGATCGGCGCAAAGATTCCTAAAGGTGTATTGCTAGTTGGACCTCCTGGAACAGGTAAAACTCTGCTTGCCAAAGCGGTCGCTGGTGAAGCAGGTGTTCCTTTCTTCAGTATCTCTGGTTCTGAATTCGTGGAACTCTTTGTCGGGGTTGGTTCTTCCCGTGTCCGTGACTTGTTTGAACAAGCCAAAAAACAATCTCCTTGTATTATCTTTATCGATGAACTTGATGCGATCGGTAAAGCTCGCTCTAGTGGCGGCATGTACGGCGGTAACGATGAACGCGAACAAACTCTCAACCAATTGCTTACCGAAATGGATGGTTTCGGAGTAGATGGAACTACGGTAATTGTTCTTGCTGCAACTAACCGCCCTGAAACCCTTGACCAAGCCCTCTTACGTCCAGGTCGTTTCGATCGCCAAGTATTAGTCGATCGCCCTGACAAGAGCGGACGCTTAGCAATTCTCAAAATCCATGCGACAAAAGTTACTCTCGACAAGAGTGTTGACCTAGAAACGATCGCTACTCGTACTTCTGGTTTTGCTGGTGCGGATCTTGCTAACCTCGTGAATGAAGCGGCGTTACTTGCGGCTCGTGCGGGACGTGAAACTGTGTTACTAGAAGACTTCGCGGAAGCTGTTGAACGTGTAGTTGCGGGTCTAGAAAAGAAGAGTCGTGTTCTCAATGAGAACGAAAAGCGGATTGTTGCTTATCACGAAGTTGGTCATGCCCTAGTCGGAGCGCTTAACTCCAGTAGCGGCAAAGTTGAGAAAATCTCGATTGTGCCTCGCGGTATGGCGGCTCTCGGTTACACCTTGCAACTCCCAACGGAAGATCGCTTCCTGTTAAGCAAAGAAGAAATCGAAGCTCAAATTGCGACCTTGCTAGGTGGGCGATCGGCTGAGGAAATCATCTTTGGTAGCATTACCACTGGTGCATCCAATGACCTTCAACGCGCTACAGATCTCGCGGATAAGATGGTGACTAGCTACGGGATGAGCGAAGTTTTGGGACCACTTGCCTACCAAAAGCAACAAAACCAATTCCTCGGTGGTATGGAAATGGCTCGCAATGTTAGCCCTGCTACTTCCGAAGCGATCGACAAGGAAATCAAAACCATTGTTGAAAATGCCCATGCCAAGGCGCTAGCAATTCTCAATGCTAATCGTGATTTGCTAGAGTCGATCTCTGAGAAGCTTTTGGAAACAGAAGTGATCGAAGGTGACTTCCTGACTGGTTTGCTATCTCAAGTCAAACCTGCTGAAGTTAACGTATAACACTCAACCCAATAAAAAAAGCCGTGCAAAGCACGGCTTTTTTTATTGGCTGTTCAAGAATTAGGGGTGCGGCGCTTCGCGCCGCACCCCTAATTCTTGGATTTGTGTTTAAAAGGCGATCGCCTAATATCGGCAAGGATTCACGGTACGATAAAAGACGAAGACTGAGAGAATTGTATGGTGCATCAACTGCCAACTGGCGCAAAAGACTTACTTCCCCTAGACGTTGCTCAAAAGAGTTGGATCGAGAGCCGCATTCAACAAGTTTTTCAGTCGTGGGGTTATCAACGCATCATTACGCCCACTGTCGAACATCTGCGATCGCTTACCGCAGGTGGAGCCGTTGATCCCAAATCGGTGATTCAACTGCATAGTAGCAGCATTGATATTTTAGGATTACGTCCCGAATTTACTGCCTCGATCGCCAGAGCCTATGCTGCTCGTTTGGGGCAGAATGTGGCAACCTGTCCACAGCGACTTTATTACCATGCCAATGTATTTCGGCGCAGAGCCAATAACACTTCCGAGGAATCCTTTCAGGCTGGTGTAGAACTATTGGGGGCTTCGGGATTGCTTGCCGATGGTGAAATCTTGATGCTCTTAGCCGAGAGTCTTGATCGCCTAGAACTGCCAGACTGGCAAATTATTCTCGGTGATGCCAGACTGACGGGTGCATTGCTAGATTTACTGCCAGAGCAATATCGCGCCAAAGTACGGCAGTGCTTAGCCAGTCTTGATCGCATTGCGCTGCAAGAGATGGACTTGCCTGCTGATGTTAAGGGCTATGCTCTTGAACTAATTGACCTGCGCGGTAAGCCAAAGGATGTTTTGAGTCGCTTGTCGAGCAGTACATGGACTTCTGGATTAACAGGTGAAATTAACTATCTCAAGTCATTAATTGATCTATGGGAGAGTACAGGACTGACTTCAAGCGATCGCCTGATTCTTGATCTTAGCTTTATGCAAACCTTTGACTATTACACAGGCATCGTTTTTGAAGTCGCTTGTAATAACTATGTAGTTGCTCAAGGTGGACGCTATGATCACCTGCTTGGGGTCTATCATCCCCAAAATGTTAGCTACCCCAGCATTGGCTTTTGTCTTAATCTTGAAGACTTACAGCAAGCTCTGCAATCGCGGCTACCTCAAACTCTTACCACCTCGAATTGCCTAGTGGTTGCGAAAACTGCCGAGGCAATGCAAGCAGCCTTTGCCCATGCTGCACTTTTACGTCAAGATCCCAATATTGAGGCGATCGAACTAGAGCTAGAATTTCGGGCTGAGGATGCTGTCCGTGACCATGCGCGATCGCGGGGTATTTCTCAGATTGCATGGGTTAGTGATGATGGAGTAATTAGCTTAGAAACTGTAATTTAAAAAATAGAGGGGATGCTCAGCATTCCCTCTATTTTTTTTGCTTCAAAAATCTCTGTTAAATTTGGAGAACTTAAGGTAATCTATTCAACCAATCATCCATTTTGGTTAGCTAGTGATTTGATAATGAGATTTCCAGAAACGGCAAAATCTAGTGTAAGTTTAGCGTTTAGTCTGGGACTAATTGCCTCAATAGTGACGGTTGGCTGGTATTACATCATTTTGCCTTACCGAAAGAGTCCGCAAAGACCTGTTTTTACTAATGATCTCAAAGCTGTACCTGCACCAAAATCGCCGATCGCTGCTATTAAGGTGCAGCCAATGCCTCAGCCAACGGTTAAAGCTAAGCCCAAAGAGAATGAGGCTAAATATCAAGGTAAAGTTAACGCTAGTATTGGTCTAGTATTTCGATCTGATCCCAATCAGTCTGCGCGTAATGTTGGTGGTGCAGACTTTAATACCAGAGTTGCTGTAATTAGAGAAACCCCAGATCGTGAATGGGTATATGTCAGAAACGAAAGTACAAAAGAAGAAGGTTGGGTCAGAACTGGTAATATCACTAAAGATTAAAGAAAAGCCCCGCATTGCGGGGCTTTTCTTGTGGCTAGAAGATTAAACTGAACTACCTCAACACACAGATCGTGAAAGCTATTAACGTGGGTGCAGATTTCGAGCCTCAGCAGGCGGTAATTGATTTTGAGGCGATCGCTGATGATCCTGATGTGGTGAAGTTGTTGGATGAGGTGAGATTACTTTTGGCAAGTAACAAGGAATTAGCGGCTCAGGTTGAGACCTTGCAGAAACAGTCAAAATCAAGAGACACTATTAGCATTGGGAAGTAAATCAATGTCGATCAGTCAGGGACAGGAAATACACAGATAAACACTTTTAATTTGCACTCAAACGAACCACAAGAAAAAAATTGAAAGCGTTGCGAAGCAACGCTTTCAATTTTTTTCTTGTGGTTCGTTTGATCGGTAATTGCTATATGGTACGGAGAAAACCTTTACTGAGATGGGGTTTGATTAGCAATTGCTCTAGTTATCTAAATAAGCAACTAATGCACGTAAGCCTAAACGATAGCTCTCAGCGCCAAACCCACAAATCTGCCCGATCGCGATCGGCGCAATAAATGAATGATGGCGAAATTCCTCGCGTTTATGGATATTGCTAAGATGCACCTCTACCGTCGGAATATTCACCGAGGCGATCGCATCTCTAAGCGCCACGCTCGTATGCGTAAGCCCACCAGGATTGATTAAGATTCCTTGCTGTACCTGAAAAGCAGCATGAATTTTATCAATCAGCACACCCTCATGATTTGATTGCAAAAAGCTCAATTCTGCGCCTAACTCCATTGCATCTTTAGTTAGGCGATCGTTAATTTGCGCTAATGTGGTGCTTCCATATACCTCTGGCTCCCGCAAGCCAAGCATATTGAGGTTGGGTCCATGCAAAACCAGAATTTTCATTCTTTAAATATATTTTTCCTTTTTCCTTTTTCCCTTTTCCTTGTTAACGGAATTGCTCCATAGCTTCACTAAATTGCATAGTCTTGGTGATCACTTCGACATTGGCATGGGGACGGGGAATTACAGTAGCCGACAAAAATAGAGCTTTGTCTTTGGAACTCAAGACTTCAATTTGTTTAGCTGCTTCCACCCCTGCGGCGACAGCTTTTTGGACATCGCCAACTGGTCCACGGATGATAATGGTTAGGCGAGCGCCGCTTACTTTTTCGTAGCCCACAAAAGTTACATTAGCGGCTTTGACCATTGTGTCAGCGACGGAAAGTGCGGGAGGATGCCCCAGTACCTCAACCAAACCAACTGCGATTCCCATAAGATTTCCTTGAGCTTGTAAATAAGCTAGTTAAATAATCAAATAACGGTTTTTTATCAATATCAATCATAAATCTCAATGGTATCGATTGAGTAATATGCATTGTTTATTTGCGGTATAGCAATTCTAAATGAATCATGAGAAATTAAGGAGCCATTCCTGCCAAAGCAAACGAGCCGCAAGGCAAGACTGGTCTAGATCGATGATAATTGTATCAATGCTGATAACCAAGGAAAAATAATGTCACAAGAAGATTTTCAACAGCAAGTATTACGCAGTTTTGAAGAAATTGACAAAAGATTTAAAGAATTTGATAAGAAATTTGACAAGCTTGATTTTGATATCAAAGAAGCAAATATTAGAATTGATGCCTATCAAAAGTCATCGGTTCAGTTAGTTAACTTAGCATTTGGACTTATCAGCGCCGCCGCCGTTGTTATTTTGTCCCCAGCGGTCAAAGCTCTAACAGAATTTTTCTTAAGTCGCTAAAAAAGCAAAGAGAATGATGGCGCTTTGCACCTTCATTCTCTTTGCTTTTTTACAACACTTTTGTGAATTAAGAACTAAACCCAGTAAGTTTAAAAACAAAATGGCTATGCCATTTTGTTTTGTATTAAGCCATTTGAGCGCGAATGGCTTCAACGCGATCGCGGTTGACTCCAAGATCCGACTTACCTAGACGAGAAGCTGAACGTACCTCAATAATACCTTTGTCAGTATTGAGGTAAAACTCAACATCATCGACATAACCCATGAAAGCACTAGTAAATTCAGCGTAAATATAGTTACCTTCGGCGGTAATAATTTTGGTGCGGGGCATATTTCCAATTACCGCCTTAAGATCGGCTAACGCCTTAGCAGGTTCGCCTGTGTAAGTTAAAGGTGCGATCTTATGTTCTGCGTCGGTGCTTTGGCTAGAGACACAGTTGGGAGAATCGGGACAAGCAAGGAGTTTGCCATCGGTTACACCGATATTTGTAGGACGTGTGCCAGAAAAAGAAAAAATTGCCATAGGTGTTGCGATCGCAGAATTTAGAGAATAGTTGAGTGTATGTGCCGAAGCAGCAGGGACAAATCCGAAATAAGCAAGGGTAACAAAGTATAAGCTCGCGGCGATCGCGACAAGTTTAGACATATAGATATTGTTAGTTTCGCTGAGTATTTATACGCAAATGATTATGACACCTATAGACTCTTTCTATCCATCCATCAATAGGAACAAGGGGCTTAAGCCCCTTGTCTGATAACGATTGCCTAAGTAATGAAGAGTCGCGTTTCACGCGACTCTTCATTACTGCTCAAAAAATAATCCACGGACAAGGTTAAAAAGTGTGCCAAAAATGAGAGCAAGGGTTGCTAAAGAAGCGATCGCATTTCCTGCGGCGCGTTTGCTGGCTTCAATATAGTATCCCCATGCATAGGCGATGCGTCCCACAATCCACACAGCACCTAAAATTGCCCCCACATTTGGGTTCACAAAAATACTGAATAGCCATAGGGCAGGCAGAAAAATTACAATTTGCTCCAATGTATTTTGGTGAGCGCGATAGACTCGCTCAAAGTCTTCATTGCCTGTAGTTTGGGGCGGCATAATTTTGTATTTAACTCGCGCTACGCCCACACCGATACCTAAGCCAAAGTAAACGAGCAATGCGCCGATCGTGGCGATCGCAGGAAATACGAGTGTTTTGATGTCCATTTAGTTAAGATAGTGGCGATATATCGTTTTATGTTATGCCAAAGTTTCAAACCTATATCGGAATTGTCGCGATCGCGATTGGGATAGTTAGCTGTCAGCAAAATACTTCACCCAGTTCTCCCCCACCAACGACAAATCCAACTACTGAAAAAGCAATTAGTTATTTGCGATCGCAGCTTAATCTGTCGCCCAATGTAGCGATCGTGGCAGAGTCTCAAAAACCGCAGCTAGCAAATATTAGCGATTTATGTCAAACCTCGGCTCCGACTCAAGAAGGATTGGAAATCAAACTAATTGCTGAAGATATGCGCTACACCTTGCAGACCAATCAAGATGCTAGCAAAATTGAGATTTGTGGCTCTGAGGATGCTAAACCCGAAACAACAGGAAAATACACAGGTACAGGTTATACCCTCCGCTATCCTGCCGATTGGCAAGCGATCGATCTCGGTTTAGAAACTTCTGGTGCAAGTACGGTAATTTTTACGCCTAGTCGAGATATTGCTAAGGGGCTAGACAAAAATGACTTAGTGAAACAACTACAACAAAAACAGCAAATCTATACGGTGATATCGAGACAACCAATTGATAAGGCGATCGCCTCTACTAGTGCTGAGAACATCACAGATTTAAAAGAAGTTCCTTTTGATCCAAAAGTCAAAGGGGCAAAGTCTGGCTCGAAAAAGGAATTCACCCAAAAATTTAGAGGTGAGACTGATGCTGCATCTAGTAATTCCACAAGCTGGAAAGTCAAAGTATTAACTCTGGAAGCCAATAAATTCATCTACACAGTCAGCTATTACCAACCTGATGCTCAAAATGCTTCTAATAGCCCAAATCCCACAGCATTTGACCAATTTGCCAATAGCTTCGCCCTCATTCCCACAGACTAAATTTTAGATGTACACTTAGATGTACAGATGATCTCTAAAAACAATGCTATCCAACCTTCCCATTACCGAAGCAAGGCATGAACTAACTTCATTACCTGAAAAACTAGTTAAAGAAGGTGGAACATTGGCTATTACCCGCCGAGGTAAGCCTGTTTTAGCTGTGATGACATGGCAACATTACGAATCCATTCTCGAAACCTTAGAAATTTTGGGAGACTCTAGCCTTATGGTTAACTTACGCCAAGGGATTACTGAGGCTCAATCAGTACAAGGTCTCGATTGGGAATCTGCTAAACGGGACTTAGACCTCTAAATGTACCGCATCGTCATTCAGCCTACAGCCTTCAAATTATTGCTAGCGATTAACGATCGCCGCATTCGTCAAAAAATTAGCGATCGCATTGATAAACTCGCAGAATCTCCTGAAATACAAGGTAAACCATTGCTAGGTGAACTAGATGGTTATTACAGCGTCCGTGCGGTTGGACAGCGATATCGCATAATTTATACTATTGAGCAAGCTCAAATTACTGTAGTTGTTGTGTAATTAAAACCAAAATTTGTTGTGGCGGGCGAAGCCCGCCACAACAAATTTTGGTTTTAATTAATTTTCATTCCTTAGCGATGATAGGCAATGCGATCGCGGCGAGTTGGTGCGAGTTGGTGCGATAAAGTGAGAAACTTATCTTTGGTGAATTGCAAACATTTGAGCTACGAGTTTGAAACAACGATCTTTAGGGAAATCTTCAAAGCGCTCTTCCTACTGGCAGATGCGAGATTACGTCTATCCCCAACGTTTTCTCATAGCTAAAGCATTTTTATGCACGTTAGTCTTTATCGGTACAATGCCTCTGCTTGCTGAACTTTTAGGGCGAGTTGCTCAAGCGTTAGGCAAGGGGGATGTCAATGCGATTATTCAGATCGCTATTTTCACCGTAGTTATGTTTGTATTTCGGGGCTTGGGGCAGTACGGACAGGACTCAATGATGGCTCAAGCGGCGCTGAATGCGGCGAGAGATTTGCGTGTGGATGTGTACTCCCATTTGCAAACCCTTGATCTTGACTATTTCGCAGAGTCGAGAACTGGCGATTTATCCTATCGATTGACTGAAGATATCGATCGCATTGGTGAAGTCATCGGCAAGTTTTTCCATCAATTCATTCCGTCAGTATTGCAATTGATTTTTGTACTGGCGTACATGATTTATTTGAACTGGATTTTAACCCTGACTACGCTTGCCGTTGCGCCCCTAATTGCCTTGTTAATTGCATGGTTTGGCGATCGCATGTTGAGCCTCAGCCGTCGCAGTCAAGATCAGGTTTCCAATCTCGCCGCCTTACTATCAGAAATTTTTAGCGGGATTCGTCTCGTCCGTGCCTTTGCCACAGAATCCTACGAAGTCGAGCGTTTCAAACAAGAATCAGAACAAAATAGCCGTCGCAAATATGCCGCCGATCGCGTTCGCGCCATTCAATATCCTGTAATTGGCTTTTTGGAAGCCGCAGGAATTTGCTTCTTGTTTTTATTGGGAGGTTGGCTAATTTCTAATAAATGGTTACTTCCCGAACAGTTTGTTGCCTTTGGTGCAGGGGTTGCACTATTAATTGACCCGATCGCAAATACCACTGGAAGCTATAACGAAATCAAGCAAGCCGAAGCTTCTGTTGATCGCATTTTCGAGATTTTCGAGATTCAACCCGTTGTTACGGAGAAGCCTAACGCGATCGCTCTGCCTGAAGTCACAGGCAAAGTCGAATATATTAACGTCGGCTTCCATTATCAAAACGATCGCCCTGTTCTCACAGATATTAACCTCGTGGCAAATAAAGGCGAAGCGATCGCCCTAGTTGGTGCATCAGGGGCAGGGAAATCAACGCTGATGAATCTATTAATGCGCTTCAATGATGTCAAGACTGGCAAAATCTTAATTGATGGCTACGATATTCGTGATGTCCAAATCAAAAGTCTCCGCCAACAACTAGCCCTCGTTCCCCAAGAGAATATTCTCTTCTCTGGAACCGTTGCTTCTAATATTGCCTTTGGACAGAAGGATTACGATACTGAATCTGTGGAACAAGCTGCCAGAATTGCCAATGCCCATGACTTTATTATGGAACTTCCCCAAGGTTATGATACTTGGGTAGGAGAACGGGGAGTTAATCTCTCTGGTGGTCAGCGTCAACGCATTTCCATCGCTAGGGCAGTTCTCCATAATCCCAAAATCCTGATTCTCGATGAAGCAACTTCTGCACTAGATGCGGAATCAGAAAGCCTTGTCCAAGAAGCATTACAACGCTTAATGAATGGACGTACTGTATTTATCATCGCTCACCGCTTGGCGACGATTAGAAACAGCGATCGCATCATCGTTTTAGAACAAGGTCAAATTGTCGAATCAGGAACCCACGATGAACTTCTGCAAAAAGCAGGACGTTATGCTCAGCTACATTCTCGCCAATTTGATACCATAGGCTAAAGGCTCATAATGTTGTGTAACGGTAATTTGCCATGATCTTCATTAACCCTAAAATAGATTTTGCTTTCAAAAAAATCTTCGGCTCTGAAGATAGCAAAGATATTTTGATTAGTTTTCTGAATGCCCTAATTTATGAAGAGCAACCCGTCATTCAAGATTTAGAAATCCTTAATCCTTATCTAGCCCCAAAAATTCGCGGCGTTAAGGATACCTATCTCGATATCAAAGCCAGAATTAAAGAAGCTGATGGTAGCGATCGCACCGTGATCATAGAGATGCAAGTCTTAAACGTGGAAGGCTTTGAAAAGCGGATTTTGTACAATGCTGCTAAGTCCTATTCCACGCAACTTACCTCAGCCCAAAGCTATAATCTTCTTAATCCTGTCATAGCCCTGACAATTACCGATTTTATGATGTTCTCCGAACTTGGTAACGTCATCTCAAGATTTATTCTTAAAGAAAAAGACTATCTCATCGACTACCCCATTTATGACATTGAACTAATCTTTGTAGAATTGCCAAAGTTTAAAAAGCAGTTGCCAGAGCTAAAAAATATTGTTGATAAGTGGCTTTATTTTCTTAATCAAGCGCGATCTCTGTCTGAAGTTCCTGAAGTCATAGGGGCAGTTCCCGAAATTAAAAAAGCTTTTTATATTGCTAATCAGGCAAATCTCACCCTTGATGAATTAGAAGATCAAGAAAAAAGTGAGATATTTATTCAAGATCAACGTGGTGCGATCACTAAGGCTGTCAAGGATGGTCTTCAGCAAGGCATTCAGCAAGGTATTCAACAAGGCATTCAGCAAGGTATCCAACAAGGCATCCAGCAAAATACAGTTGAGCTTGCTAAGAAAATGTTGAACTTAGTAGACGATCGCACGATTTGTCAAATTACTGGTTTATCGATCGCGGAGTTAGAAGCTTTAAAAGCCTCAAACCTTTAGCGTAGTATGATTAAAACCTTGTGATTTCACAAATTTATAGTTAACAAAAATTTTAAGTAACTTTTTAGAATGTCTCAAAGCCAACCCAATTTAGCGACCCTTTTAGAAAGAGGCGTTGTCGAAATATTTCCTAATAGCGAATCTGACAACTTGCGCGATCGCATCCAAAAGAGCGATCACCCCCTTCGCATCAAACTAGGTATCGATCCCACCCGTCCCGACTTGCATCTCGGACATACCGTTGCCCTGCGAAAACTGCGTCAATTCCAAGATGCTGGACATAAAGCAGTCTTAATCATTGGTGACTTCACTGCCCAAATCGGTGATCCCACAGGTCGCTCAGAGGCGCGTCCCCGTCTCACACCTGAAGAAGTTGCTTACAATGCCGAAACCTATCTTGAGCAAGCCAAAAAAATTCTCGACTTTTCCAGCGATCGCTTCGAGTTGCGTCGTAATGGTGAATGGCTCAATAAACTTGATTTGCAGCAAATTATTAACTTGCAGGCAAGTATGACCGTGGGGCAAATGCTGGCCAAAGAAGGATTTAGCGATCGCTACGAAAAGGGGAATCCTATTTACTTGCATGAATTTCTCTACCCACTTTTACAGGGTTATGACTCCGTAGCAATCGACTCCGATGTGGAGCTAGGTGGTACTGATCAAAAGTTTAATGTTCTGGTTGGACGCGATCTGCAACTAAAAGATCCAAATCGCCAAGGCAAACCTGCTCAGTTTGGATTGTTGCTGCCCTTGCTAGTGGGCTTAGATGGCGTACAAAAAATGTCTAAATCTCTCGGTAACTATGTGGGAATTACCGACGAACCACTTTCAATGTATTCCAAACTCGAAAAAGTCCCCGATGCTCTTGTGGATAAGTACTTTGAGTTACTCACTGATATTGATCTCGCAACTCTCCCCGAAAATCCTCGCGAAAAGCAAAAACAACTAGCTTTAGCGATCGTTGGTCAGTACCACAGTCCTGAAGTAGCGCGACAAGCCCAACAGGATGCTGAACAAATTGTTCTCGCTGGCAATACTACTGACCTTGGTGATATTCCCGAATTTGACTTATCCCAAATCAATTTCCCTGCGCCATTGCATTATTTGGTTAAGGCCTCAGGACTCTGCAAAAGCAATAGCGAAGCCCAAAGCCAAATCAAAAATGGTGCGGTGAAACTTGATGGCGAGAAATTAGGCGATCGCACCTTTATCAATATCGAAGAACTCGCTGGTAAGGTTTTGCAAGTTGGCAAGAAAAAGTTTCTGCGATTAATTTAACTGATGTTAAAGTCGGTTCGACGAAAGCAAAAAATGGTAAGAATCGCTTAGCGATTCTTACCATTTTTTGCTTTCGTCGTGCGAAGCACGACGAAAATGGCTATATCGAACTCACGTTTAGATTTACAAAGGCAAAGGGTTTTGAGGCTTTGCCCAAAACTTTTGAATTGTCTGAACCACTCTAGGATGAGTCCGCAGATCGGAGTGATTTACTCCATTCAAGCAAACAAAATGAGCATGTTTTATTTTCGTGGACTCAATCGTAACCATCAAATCCCAGCCGCCGATGACATGTCCTGCGACAACTAATGTCGGAATTACCGCCGCAATCTTTTCGGCTAAGTATCGTCTATCTTCACTAAGATGTTTAGCCATGCCAATCCTCAATCCCCAAGCACTCAGAATTTTGGCAACATCTGCACCACCAATGGGAGAGCCTAAAAGGATTAAAGATTCAATACGAGTCCACCATTCAGGATGGCGAGATAGGACTTCTACCCAAATGACTCCGCCGAGTGATGTGGCAATGATCCGCGCAGGTATATCAGGATAATCTTGAAACGTTTGTTCAGCGAAGTTAGCCACTTTTTGAATAAGCGGGGCGATCGCAAAATGCGTTTCAATCGAGAACTTAAATCTATCTGGTACAAAGGATGGCAAAGAGCCTAGATAAGGGGCAATGATTTTAGAGTCTGGGGGAGCAACTTTTTTAGCTAAAGTCTCCATAGAATAATTACCGTCACTCATACCATGCTGGGAAAATACGATGAGTTTTGGGTGTTGACCTTCCATAGATGAAGTTTTTGTTTGTATAGCTATAGCCATCAATGTGTAAAGAGTTGCGGCGCTTCGCGCCGCAACTCTTTAGTGGGTTTTAAAAAGACAAAATGGCGTAGCCATTTTGTCTTTTGGTATAAAGCTTATTTTAGTAACTTCTAAATAAAAAAGCCCGCCTAGGCGGGCTTTTTTATTTACTTCTTATCTTTAGAGTTAGAGATAACCTTAGGAGGTTCACGGAAGAAGATTGCAAAGAAGAACAAACCAATCAAACAAGCGAAAATAAAAGTGTAAGTGAGAGCTTCCATTAGATACTATGCCTCAACAGCGCGAGTAGTTTTGTCGCCAACTTTTTGGAAAGCACCCCATTCAACTTGCTCTTCGCTGAGTTCTGGGTCAACCCCAGCAAACACATCGCGGAACAAGGTACGAGCGCCATGCCAAATGTGACCGAAGAAGAAGAACAAAGCAAATACTGCATGTCCGAAAGTAAACCAACCACGAGGGCTAGTACGGAACACACCGTCAGAGTGATTCTTTTCTTGATCGAATTCAAAGATTTCGCCTAGCTGAGCTTGACGAGCATACTTCTTAACGCTTGGAGCATCGGCAAAAGATTTACCATTCAACTCGCCGCCAACAAAAGATACAGTTACGCCAGTTTGCTCAACACTGTACTTGGATTCAGCACGACGGAAAGGAATGTCCGCACGAACAACACCATCTTGGTCTTGTAAAACGACAGGGAAAGTTTCAAAGAAGTTAGGCAAACGGCGAACACTAAGTTCACGACCTTCACCATCCTTGAAAATTGGATGTCCTTGCCAACCTTGAGCAATACCATCGCCATTGTTCATCGGACCAACGCGGAACAAACCACCCTTCGCAGGACTGTTACCAACGTAGTCGTAGAAAGCAAGTTTGTCAGGAATTTTTGACCAAGCTTCTTCAGCATTCAAACCAGCATTTAGACCAGTTTGAACACGGCGGGAAATTTCTTGTTGGAAAGAGTTTGTATCCCACTGATAGCGGGTAGGACCAAACAATTCGATGGGGGTTGCTGCCGAGCCGTACCACATGGTTCCAGCAACAACGAAAGCCGCAAAAAATACAGCCGCAATACTGCTAGATAGTACGGTTTCGATGTTACCCATACGCAGCGCTTTGTACAAACGCTCTGGTGGACGCACGGTCAAGTGGAATAGACCAGCGACGATACCCACGATACCCGCAGCAATGTGGTGAGCCACAATACCGCCAGCATTAAATGGGTTAAATCCGTTAGGACCCCATTCAGGCGCGACAGGTGCAACGTGACCAGTCAAGCCATAGGCATCGGATACCCACATACCAGGACCAAAAAGCCCTGTTTGGTGGAAAGCTCCAAAGCCAAAACAGAGTAAACCAGATAAAAATAGGTGAATGCCAAACATCTTAGGCAAGTCTAGAGCAGGCTCGCCTGTCCGAGGATCTCTAAATAGTTCCAAATCCCAGTTAACCCAATGCCAAATCGCAGCAAGGAAGAGTAAACCAGAAAGTACGATGTGTGCGAGTGCAACACCTTCAAAAGACCAAAAACCGGGGTCAACAACTTGTTCGCCAGTAATTGTCCAGCCGCTCCAAGAATTAGTAATGCCAAGACGGGTCATAAAGGGCATTACGAACATACCTTGCCGCCACATGGGGTTGAGGACGGGGTCACTGGGGTCAAAAATTGCTAACTCATAAAGTGCCATCGAGCCTGCCCACCCTGCTACGAGAGCAGTGTGCATCAGGTGCGTGGCAATCAGTCTTCCTGGATCGTTCAGGAGAACTGTATGCACTCGATACCAGGGTAATCCCATTGCAAATGTTCCTTAATCTATGTAGTGAGTAAGATCTTAACGATTCTTAATTTTAATTTATGATAATTGATCCTGACTTGAGTAATCACTCAAAATACTTAAAGTAATATGAGAAAATACTATTTTCAGAATCGTTAAATCAGTCGATTTATTTTATTTGTAACATCATAATAAACTATTCCCTCCGATTGATTGCGATAAAACCCAAAAAGCAATGGCATCGCTTCGTAAAAACCCATTGATAGAGTTGCGGCGCAAAGCTCCACAACTCTATCAATGGGTTTTTAGCTATAAATCCTTGTTGGTAAATGCGATCGCGATATTTCGACCACCAGATCAGCACAGGAGGCAGGGTAATCCCGATCAATGATGCGGGGCATAAATAGTTCAGGATGTAGCGCTTTCCAAAAATATTCAACAAATTTGGTGATTTCTGCGTCACTCATCCCTGATTTGCCAGCATCAATGAGGTTATGCTCGGCGGCAAGCCGCCATTGCAGACTGTATTGGTAATCTTCAGGGACAAGCACGATCAAGCTATCGAGATATTCCCAGAGTGGCAGATAGTTGTAGAGATTAGCGTTACATTCGAGAGCAAATTCGCGATCGCTTTCTGACAAAATTGGCGGTACAAAATTACGAAAAGCCGAAATTGGTAGGGGATGCATTCCCACAAACCAACCCTCAAACAAAACAATATCCGCACCATCGGAAATTTCTGGCTCAGTGCGATCGCCTGCACCATTGTGTAGCGATTTATCAAAGCGGGGAATGGCGATCGGTTGAGGATGATCTGGATTGCGATCACGCAATTGCTGCAAAACTTGAATGCCCAAATCAATATCATGGGTGCTAGGGGGACCACGCCAAATCAGATCGGGGCGGAGATCGCGCAGTTTTTGTCGATCTACATGGGTCTTATACAAGTCATCAAGGGAAATGCTTAAAAATGTTTTGCCGAGATATGGCAGCAAAATATTTAGCACTATACCCAATGTAGTTTTGCCAGTACCTTGACCACCCAGTAATCCTTGAATAAATGGTCTAGCGATTTTTTGTTGCTGATTGACTAGGCTTTGAGCGAGGGGCAGCCAATAATGCCAGAGCAGTGGCAGAGTTGCCGATGGGGGATCGATTTGGACATTGTGCAGCGCCAGAGTTTCTAAAATTTTTGGATAAACTAATCGTAAAAGTTGCGATCGCTGATCAATTATTTCGTGAATTACTTTTAAACTCAGGTTTAGCTTAGGATCATTAAGACTCAGCCAACCAAAGCAGTTATTTTTTCTTGATTCATTCAGTAATAAATCATGATCAATGCTAGATAGGCGATCGCCTTGGACTAATTGTTCAAAAATTCTTATAGGTACATTTTTAAGCATTTCCTTACCCTGTCGGGCTTTTACATAGTTCGAGTTATAAATAAGTTATAAAAATTACAAATTTACAAAAATTAAGCTATTAATTAACCATAACTTAACCTAGAATTAACGCAGTGAGTAATTATACGCAAGCTCCTCCACAAAAACACGGATAGTTACTAACTTAAATACAAACAAAACCTTTACCAAAAAGACAAAATCCAACAACTATGAATCTCAAAGCTCTTTTGATCATTGCTAGCCTTAGCCTATCTGCTGGATTAGTTTCTTGCGCTACAGAAACCCCTACAACTCCTACAGCTACCCCAGCCGCTACATCCGCTCCTGCTGCTACCGATGCTGCTAAAGACAAAGCTACAACTGATGCTAAGCCTGCTGATGCTACATCCGCTCCTGCTGCTACCGATGCTGCTAAAGACAAGGCTGCAACTGATGCTAAGCCTGCTGCTACCGATGCTGCTAAAGACAAGGCTGCAACTGATGCTAAGCCTGCTGATGCAACTGATGCTAAGCCTGCTGACCCAACAGCCCAGCCTGACGCTGCTAAGCCCGCTGCCGATCCAACGGCTAAGCCTGCTGAAGAAACCAAGAAGCCTCAGTAGTATTTAAACAAAAAAGAGGTGACGCTTTGCGTCACCTCTTTTTTGTTGCTTGAGGCTGCGAGAAGTTGGACTAAGATCTAAGCAAAACTCTATCGGAATGTTCATGCGATCGCCAATTCAAGAGCAGATGCTCAAACCTAAACAAGATTTACTCGCCAAAGTTTTTCATTGGGTAAGTCTGGTCAGTTTATTTTTAATGATTACCAGTGGCTTACAGATTTATAACGCAAATCCTGTATTTGGTGGACGAGGTGGTTTTCACATTCCCGCAATTTTAGGACTAGGGGGATGGTTAGCAGGTGGCCGACATTGGCACTTTGCCGCAATGTGGATATTTGCATTAAATCTTCTGTGGTATGGAGTCTATGTCTTGCTAAGCAAACGGTGGCGACATCGATATGCCAGTACCAAAGATGTTAAAGCCTTAGTAGTTAGCCAAAATATCAAGCGCAAAAACTATGCTTGGCATCGATTGATCTACACCTTGCTAATTCCGATTTTATTGTTATCGATTTTTACGGGGATCGGCATGTATAAGCCAGCCCAGTTCTATTGGATCGTGGATAGTTTTGGTGGTTGGGATGCGTTGCGAATTACACACTTTATGGCAGTACCGATCACCCTGATTTTGGGAGGTATTCATTCCCAATTGGGGCGAAAAGTGGGTGGCGATCGCCTGCTAGATTCAATGTTTTGGGAGTAAGTAAAGGCGGCGCGAAGCGCCGCCTTTGTTATATTTAAGTTATGTCACAAGAACCTGAACAAAAATTACCAAACTCAGAGCTTGAGTTGGATGAAACAGATTTAGTCCCACGCCGCCGCTTTTTGACACTAGGAGGCGCAGGGTTGCTGGCAATTGGATTTGGTAGCCTTGCTGAGGGTTTAGTGGGTAGTTTATCAGAGCCATTAAATCAGCGGGTTGAATCACTGATCTTTCAGCCTCAGCAGCCAGTCCCAGAATTCCCGATTAGTGCGATCGAGCCAGATAAATTAATCATTAATAGTTTCCGTGGTACACCAGTAATTAACCCTCTGGCTTATCGCCTCACGATTGACGGAGAAGTAAATAATCCCTTGAGTCTAAGCATGGGAGATCTCCAAAAAATACCCTTTACGAGCATGGTTATCCGTCATGTGTGCGTTGAAGGCTGGGCGGCGATCGTGCAGTGGGGCGGTGTGCGGTTAAGAGATTTAATAGCGATCGCTAAGCCGTCAGATCAAGTCAAATACGTATATTTCTATTCAGCCGATGGTTATTACGAAAGTTGGGATATTGACTCGGTGATGCATCCCCAAACCTTAATGGCTTATCAAAAGAATGGACAGCCTTTAACACCAGCATATGGTGCGCCATTGCGTCTTGCCTCACCTGTCAAGCTTGGCTATAAGCTAAGTAAATGGGTTACGAGAATTCAGCTTACGAGCAAGCTAGGTGAAAAACGCGGTTATTGGGAAGATTTGGGCTATGAATGGTATGCAGGTCTATAAGTAAATAAAGCGCAATGCATCTAATTTACTGTATATTAAATTTTGTTACAAGTTTCATGATATATTCAGTCTATAGCGCTCTGCGTAGATCAGGTAACGTCCATGCGTTTAATTTTCACATCTAATTTTAATAAGTTTCAATCTATCAATGCGACCCAAGCATGGTCTCTTTTCTTGACAGGCTGTAAAAAAGATGATTCCTTTGGTAAAAATCCAATGATTGGCAAATATCTAACGGTTGCTATTTTAGGTTCAGTTATTGCCCAAATTTTAGAAGCAATTTTAATAAGTAACTCGGCATAATTAAAAACCTAAAAACTGCGTCTGCTTATACATAGCAATGGAAATTTAAAACATAATCGCAGTATTTCTGTCTTTATTTATTAGTATGAAATAGATACTTCATCACCTCTTCCCGATTAGGGACTTGCGACTTAATAAAGTACCATACCAAATAATAATTAGTAGGGCAGCAAACCCGCCCCAATGATTTCTCGATAATCTGGATTAGTATCTTATTTTCTCGCAAGTCCCTTAGATAACCAATGCCTTCATTTATTCTTCCCAGTTGCAAAAATTCTTAGTTCTGATTTAGAGAGATTGCTTGGGAATCCCCACCAGTTGGGGTTGCTTGCTTAAACCAGTGAGGACTTTGTTGTCTTTAGTAACTAAATGCCCGATAAAAGCAGCTCCTGCAGCAATATCGATCGCACTCGCCACTACATCCCCTTCAACTTTGGCAGTGGCAGTCAGGGTGACTTTTGCGGTTGCCTGAATCTGTGCCTTGATTATCCCTTGGCTAATGAGGTTATTTGCACGCACTTCTTCGCCTTCAATTCTGCCCGTAGGGGCTATTTCTAGATCTCCTAAAACATCTACATTACCGTAAACACTGCCATCAATGCGGAGGCTACCTTCGCTCCTAATCGAACCACGAACTTCTGTCCCCTTGGCGAGGTAGTTCATGGTATTGCTGCCAGACTTTGGGCGGTTAAAGAACATACACGAATCCTTAAGGTTCCTTGAGATTACTTAATTTTTGGAATTCCACATCGGTTAATTTTAAGTATTGTCGGGGATCGATCAATTTTTCACCCTGATAAATACTGTAGTGGAGGTGGGGACCAGTGGATCTGCCACTGTTGCCTAGATAGCCAATCAACTGCCCCCGCTTCACTAGGGTCTCAGGTTTTACTGCCACCCCAGAGAGGTGGGCGTACAGAGTGCTGTAGCCATAATTATGATTAATTACCACGACTAGACCATAGCCACCTTCTATTCCCGCAGAAGTGACTAACCCGGAAGCAGTGGCATAAACTGGACTCCCGTACGCATCCACAAAGTCTATCCCATTATGTGCCTCTGTACCATAGCCAAAGGGATTAAGACGATTGCCAAATAAGGAAGTTATCACTAGATTTTTTCCCTGCATGGGCATGCCTTGGGGAATTGTTTCTTCTCGGTTTAGGGTTGCCTCTAGGGAAGGATTTAAATCCCGAATCTGACTCCAAAGGGAATTAAGACGGCGTTGGTTGGTTCGCATCAGGTGATCGGGGCTGCTGGATCCCCCCTGCCCCTTTCGACTATTGCTTTGTTCTTGGGAATTATTCTGGAGATTAACGGCAGATTTCGGGATTCCCATCTCACTATTTTCAGTCGGTTGGGTATTTGTAGTTCCGATTTTGACCAGTCCTGCTCGTTCTCGGAGGCGATCAATCTCCTGTTGCAGTTGCTCCTGTTCTACTTGTAATTGTTCTTGGCGTTGCTGGAAAGCTATTTTTTCCTCTAGGTATTGGGCATTTCTTTGCTGTTCTGTCAGCCAGATACTACACGCCCACACAAAGGGGATTGATAGAAAACCCAAACTACAAGCAAGCCTCATCAAGAAAAGCCGTGGGCTCATGTGTAAAACTAGAGGAGATTTGCCAGTGCGAGTCAGAAAGATAGTATATTTAGCGGGGAGGCGGTGGTTATTCATGATTATCAAACCTGAAAAAATAGTCAATTGCCATCCCGATATCTACTTAAATTTAGATTGTTTTACGATTTCATATTTCCTTGACTTTACATGCTCCCCGCTATTTGAGTCAAGTAAAAACGATCGCTAATGGATTATTAGTTAAAGTTTTTTAGAAGATGTCTAATATAAAATATCTGGCTTTGTCAGATATTTATTCACACAAAGAGGGTCAGCGATTAGCTAATCGCTGACCCTCTTTGTGTAAGTATAGACTTAGACAGCTTCTAAATCTTTTTCACCAGTACGAATTCGGATAATTCGCTCTACGGGAGATACGAAAATCTTACCATCGCCAATTTCACCAGTACGGGCGGCAGTAATAACTTTATCTACCACCATATCAACTTGATCATCTTCGATGACAATCTCGATCTTGAGCTTTTGTAAAAACTCAACTGTGTACTCAGAGCCACGGTAGCGCTCTGTTTGTCCTTTTTGACGACCAAAACCACGTACTTCTGATACCGTCATACCGACTACGCCAGCATTTACCAGAGCAATTTTGACTTCGTCAAGCTTAAATGGACGAATGATTGCTTCAACCTTTTTCAAATTAACTCCTCCACTGATTCTTGAACTTTAATACACTTGAATCGCTACTCAAATTTGTAGCCTAGCATACTTTTTGGAATTGTCATTCAGTTTGACGTTAGGATTGACGTTGCCAAAGCCACCAACGAATTACCAATTTCTCTAATTCTATCCAAACAAACATCAATGTGCTAAACCCAAAGCAAATTGCTAATTCTGTTGGGGATATCAAATGCGTACCAAAGAAGTTGCGGAACGGCTCCACATAAATCAGTACTAGTTGTAAAACAGTAGTCATAATCACTGATCCCCAAACATAAAGATTTGTCATTGGGTTAAGCTCAATGGTTAACTGTGTGTTGGAACGAATCGCGATCGCATGTCCCATTTGGGAAATACAGAGGGTGGTAAAGACCATCGTTGTCCAACGTTCTGGGTCATATGTGCCATCAAAGGTATGGGTTGTAGTGTAACCCTGCGCCCAAACCATGAGAGAAATCGAGATAATCGCCAAAACTATCCCGATTCTAACCATGTACATGCCCATCCCTCTGGCAAAAATATTTTCACGGGGATCAACTGGTGGAGTTTTCATGACATTAGGTTCGGCTGGTTCGACAGCAAGAGCCAAGGCTGGCAAACCATCGGTGACCAGATTCATCCACAGAATTTGCAACGGAACCAGAGGTACATTTAGTCCCATTAAGGGGGCTGACGCGATAGTGATTACTTCGCCGATATTACTACCAAGAATGTACTTGATGAAGCGACGGATATTGGTATATACCACTCGACCTTCCTCTGTTGCAGCAACGATGGTGGCAAAGTTATCATCCAGTAGAATCATGTCACTGGCTTCCTTAGATACGTCAGTACCAGTGATCCCCATCGCAATCCCGATGTCCGCTTGTTTGAGCGCAGGAGCATCATTTACTCCATCACCAGTCATCGCAACAAATTGATGCTGTCTTTGCAGTGCTTGGACAATCCGCAGTTTATGTTCAGGGGAGACGCGAGCATAGACATTGACATGGTTAACTTCATAATCAAGCTCATCTGCGCTCATTTTTTCTAGTTCTTTGCCTGTGAGAACTCGATCGCCTACTTGATCAATGCCCAAATCCTCAGCGATCGCTTGGGCAGTGAGTTGGTGATCTCCAGTAATCATGATCGGGCGGATTCCTGCTTCACGACAACGTTTGACTGCCTCGCGGACTTCTGGACGTGGCGCGTCAAACATACCAACCAGTCCCACCCAAGTGAGATTACTTTCATCTTTGACCGTAATTCCATCTTCAGGAAGTTCATTAAGATTACGATAGGCAAATCCCAATACCCGCAAACCTCTACTGGCAAGCTCATTGTTTTGAGCGAGTACATGTTGACGCTGTTCACTGGATAGCTCTTGGATTTGGTCACCAGTTTGGATATGGGTACAGCATTCTAGGGTTAATTCGGGTGAACCTTTGCAGAACAAGACATGACCGCCATATTCACCTTGAACTAAGACGCTCATCCGTTTGCGTTCTGAGGAGAAAGGAACTTCAAACATACGCGGCATTCGATGCTGCCATTCTGCGGACTCACAGCCACCTTTAGCGGCGAGAACTAGCAATGCCCCTTCTGTGGGGTCACCGATGATGATCCATGCGCCATTTTTTTGCTGCAAGATCGCGTCGTTGCAAAATACGCAAGCCATCAACAATTGTTGAACTTCAGGAATATTATTAACGACAAATGCGGGATCGGTGTTCGGGCTTCCCAAAATACTAAACTCACCAGTCGGCGCATAGCCATTACCCGTCACTTGCAGCGAGTGTAATCCAGTCCGAATACCCTGCACTACCATTTTATTTTGGGTGAGCGTGCCTGTTTTGTCTGAGCAAATGGTAGTCACGGAACCAAGGGTCTCAACGGCGGGTAAACGACGAATCAGGGCATTGCGTTTGACCATCCTTTGAGTTCCGAGTGCAAGGGTAACGGTAACCACCGCAGGTAACCCCTCAGGTACGACCGCCACTGCCATACTAAGGGAAGTCTCGAGAAGCTCACCGAAAGCACCTGTGCCTTTGCTGATTACGCCAACAATCACGACTAAAACCACTAAGGCTAAGGAACCGCTTACCAACACATTCCCTAGCTGCGTCATCCTTTGTTGTAGAGGCGTATCTTCATTTTCCACATCTTGTAAGAGCGTGGCGATTTTTCCTAGTTCTGTCAGCATCCCTGTTTTGGTGACTACCACCTTGGCGCGACCCTGTAATACTTCCGTACCCTGATATACGCAATTGAGGCGATCGCCAAGACTGGCATCTTCTTCTAAGAGCAGTTTGGCATCCTTGCTGACAGCCTCGGCTTCGCCTGTTAATGCCGATTCCCGCACTTGTAAGTTCTGTTCTTCAATCAACCTGCCATCGGCGGCAACCTGCACCCCTGCCTCTAGCAGCATGATATCTCCTGGAACAAGCTCTTTGCCATTAATTTCGCTAATGTTGCCATTACGAATTACCCGTACTTTCGGCGAAGACATGCGCTTGAGAGCCGCGAGAGCTTTTTCTGCGTTGGTTTCCTGCATATAGCCAAGAATGCCATTGAGCAACACGATCGAAAAAATTGCAACGGCATCCTTAGGAAATTCGGGGGTTGGTTTGGTCAGCGAGAGAATTGCTGAGACAACTGCCACGGCCATCAGCATTACTAGCATGATGTTAGTAAATTGGTCGATGAAGATTCGCAGTGAAGATCGACCTGCTTTCTCGACTAGCTCATTAGCACCATAGCGGTCAAATCTTGCTGACACTTCTTGACTAGTAATACCTTGATTGGGATCACTTTCTAGGAAGCCCAGCACCTCCTCAGCACTAAAGGTATGCCAACGGGCGATCGATGAGGCAGGATTAACTTCTTTTGTCTCAATTGTCATGAATATTTTGCAGGTAAACGGTTAACACCATAATACTAAAAAATAGTGCTAGCTTCTTTAAAGAATCTTGAAGCCCCGCAATAGCAATTTGCGATACAATTTCGGCATGAGCAATAATCCCTTTTTACCCCAAAAATTGGTAGGTAGACAAACAGAATTAGAGCAAATTAGTCAAATTTTGTTAGAAGATGGCGATTTGCTGATCGCAGGCGTGGCTGGAAGTGGACGTAGAACTTTAGTCAAATGGGCTGCTCAAAAAGCTGGCGCAAGAGTAATTACTTTAGATTGCTTACGAGCCACTGATGGCGATCGCTTTTTAAAACTACTAGCCGAAAGTTTGCTCCACACCTTTGATCGTCCTGAAGAACTGTTCAAGCTGCAAAGTTTACTCAAGGAGGAGCCGATTACATTTGAACTAACAGAACAGTCTAAACCCCGAATGAGTTGGAAGCTTTCCTCAACAGGAATCTGGAATTTATTTAAGAATTTGCTCAGCTTGCCTCAGCAGATGGCAGAATGGCTGGATTGCCGAGTGGCGATCGTATTGCATAACTTCACGCATATTCGCTCATGGGATCGTAAGGGTGAATGGGAAGAATATTTGCGCCGCGAAATTCAACTTCAGAGTCGGGTAAGTTATATCTTAATCGCCACAGTGCCTGAGCCTTGGATGCATAAGTTGAGCCTCAATGTGGTTGAACTTCCACCTCTTGGTAATGACGAACTTTGCCAATGGCTAGAAACAATCATGCAAGAGAAAGGATTGAAATTCGATCCTCAAACTAATGCATTAAAGCTGTTTACAGAATACATGCAAGGCAATATGAGTGATGTGATCGCCTTGACTAGACGCATCTGGCTCGACTATCTCACCCAAGTAAATTCTCAATCTGAGTTTCTAATTCAACCGCATCATGTCCATGAGAATATGTTAGCGCTCATCGAAGATCTAGCTCCTACCTTTGAGTCTTTAATCATGCTCTTACCGCCAACTCAAGTAAGGGTACTAGAAAGCCTCGCGATCGATCCCACAGTTAGCCCCCATAGTCGTGAATATATTCAAAAACATCAACTTTCTAAAGGTGGCAGTCTTCAAGGAGCATTGGATAGTTTGGAACAAAAGGGACTAGTCTATGGTGCAAAATATGGCTATCGAATTGCACTACCCACATTACAATTTTGGCTGAAGCAGCGCTTAGGATAAGCAATGCAAAACATTCATACGCTACCTATAGAAGTTGTGCATCTAATCGCCGCAGGTGAAGTGATTGATTCACTGGTGGCGGTAGTCAGAGAACTTGCTGAGAATGCGATCGATGCTAATGCAACCAGAATCGTGATTTCGATATGGACAGATTCTCTGTCGGTACAGGTGAGCGACAATGGCTGTGGCATGGCGATCGCTGATTTATCACAGGCAGCGACACCGCATACAACTAGTAAAATCAATAATGCTGAAGACTTACAACAGATTAACAGTTTAGGCTTTCGGGGTGAAGCTCTCTATAGTCTTGCTCAACTTGCTGATCTGAATATTTGTAGTCGTCCTGTTCTAGAACCTGTGGGATATCAGGCTCATTATGATGAGCATGGTAATTTGCAGACTAGCCCCAAAGTGGTCGCGATCGCATCTGGTACGGTCGTCACCGTTCGCAATCTATTTTCTCGCTATCCCAATCGCTTACAATCGTTGCCTAGTAATTCGCAGCAAGTTCGCAAGGTGCAATTACAGATTCAGCAAATGGCGATCGCGAATCCACAAGTTAACTGGCAAGTTAATCTCGACAATCGAGAATGGATGACGATTTGGGCAGGAGAGAATGCTAGTGAGATTTTGCCGCAAATCATTAGTTCGATTCAGCCCTATGATTTGGTGTATAAAGAATTTGCCCTCATCCCCCAACCCCTTCTCCCATTAGGGGAGAAGGGGAGCAAGAGTCTTGCTCCCCTCTCCCCCATAGGGAGAGGGGCTGGGGGTGAGGGACTCTCCCTCACCCTCGGACTACCCGATCGCCTATCTCGTCGTCGTCCTGATTGGGTAAAAATCATTCTCAATGGACGGGTAATTAATTTCCCTGAATTAGAGCAAACTATTCTCTTTAATTTAGAGAGAACCTTACCTCGCAATCGTTATCCTGTATGCATTGTTAATTTAAACTTGCCTTGCGATCGCATCGATTGGAATCGTCATCCTGCTAAAGCTGAAGCCTATATTCAAGATTTAGGAGAAATTCAAACTCAGTTAAAAGAATGTATTACGGAAGCCCTCAAAGCCACTATATCCAGTTCTCCAATCAATTACGGAAGTGCAGCTAATGATCTCTTAAAAACTGCTGAACGCAAAACTTCTTATTTAATTCCTGCCAAACGCGAAACCTTTAATCAACCAAATTCATCGTTAAAGGCGATCGCGCAGGTTCTCGATACTTACATCTTGGCGGAACATGCGGGCGGTTTATGGCTAGTGGAACAGCATGTTGCCCATGAGCGAGTTCTCTTTGAGCAAATCGAAACTCAGTGGCAAATCGTGGCGATCGAGCAACCAATTTTATTAAAGCAACTTTCTGATGATGAAATTGAACGGTTGCAAGCACTAGGTTTAGAAGTAGAAGCTTTTGGAAATAACCTCTGGGCTGTGCGATCGCTGCCTGAAATTTTAATTGGGCATGAAGATTGTGCGGTGATTTTGCAAGAAATGAGTCAGCAAGATGATCCGACGATGGCAAGGGCAACCGCAGCCTGTCGTAGCGCGATTCGCAATGGCACAAAGCTGGAAATATCTACAATTCGCGATCTGCTCTGGCAATGGCAACAAACCCGCAATCCTCACACTTGCCCTCATGGTCGTCCGATCTGTTTAGCGATCGATGAGTCAGATTTAGCAAGATTTTTCCGCCGCAATTGGATTATTTCAAAATAATCTAAGAGAGTTGTGGCGCGTAGCGCCACAACTCTCTTAGATTATTTATATTGCGATAGATATATAATTAAGCTCAGTTGCTTGGCGATCGCACAGGTCAAACCCCATGACTAATACAATCAGCAAATTAGAGACCATCTACCCTAGCAGTGATGGACAGCCAATGGCAGAAAGTACCGAGCATTATCAATGGATTGTGACTATCACGGGTGGATTAGAAGCTCTATTTAAAAATGATGAGAATGTATTTGTCGCGGGAGATTTACTTTGGTATCCCATTGAAGGCAAATCTGATATTCGCCGAGCGCCTGATGCGATGGTGGTATTTGGCAGACCAAAAGGAGCAAGAGGTTCTTACATTCAACACCTTGAGTCAGGGATAGCCCCTCAAGTAGTATTTGAAATTTTGTCTAGGGGCAATCGTATTTTAGAAATGTCTCGCAAGTTTGATTTTTATCAAACCTATGGGGTAGAGGAATATTATGTCTACGATCATCTTTCTAATGACTTAGCAATATGGATCAGAAATCAAGAACAGAATCGACTAAAGCCGATTGATGATGTCCAAAATTGGATCAGCCCACGATTAGGAATTCGCTTTGAGCTAACTGATGAAAGTTTAAATATTTTTAACCCTGATGGGAGCAAGTTTTTAACTTATCTTGAACAGGTTCAACAAAAAGAACAAGCTTTGAATGCTATGTCTAAATATGCAGCTAAGCTTCGCGAAATGGGCATTGATCCTGAAAATCTTTTATGAACGGGAAAGTTTTTATAGTTGGCGCAGGGATTGGTAGCGTAGAATTTTTGACGGTTCGTGCTAGGGATTTGATTAGTGATGCTGAGGTAATTATTAGTGATGCGCTGGTCGATCGCACTTTATTAGACCTCGCTCCTGCAAACTGCGATCGCATCATTGCTGGTAAACGTGGCGGACAGGAAAGCATCAAGCAAGCCGAAATCAATCAAATGCTGGTGGAATATTGCTTACAAGGTAAGCGCGTGGTGAGGCTCAAGAGTGGTGATCCTTGGATATTTGGGCGATCTTTACCTGAGATACTTGCCCTACAAGCAGCAAATTGTGAATGGGAAGTTGTTGCAGGAATTTCTAGTGCGATCGCGGCTCCCATGTTGGCAGGAATACCACTTACGGAAGTGGAAGCGAGTTCTTGTTTTGCGGTGATGACGGGGCATGATTTGGAGCGATTGCCTTGGGAAGCGATCGCCCAAATTCCGACATTGGTAATTTTGATGGGGACAAATAATCTGGCAAGCTTATTAGAGAAATTACAAGCGGGAAAATCTGCGGATACAAAAATTGCGATCGTGCGTTGGTGTGGGAGATCCGATCAACAAGTATGGACAGGAACTCTGAAGGATATTAAATCAAAATTACCTAAAGGATCGCTATCGCCATCGGTGATTATTATTGGTGAAGTCGTAAAGTTTCATGAGCAATTGTCACATCAGGGCGATCAATCGTTGGAAAATTTTGAGCAAAGTGTAGATCTCAAAAAGGACAAGTTAGCATTGCAAGGCAAAACAATTTTGGTAACAAGGGCGGCGGGTCAGGCTAGCCAATTTACAGATTTATTGACCAGTCAAGGAGCAAAGGTAATCGAGATGCCAACTTTGGCAATTTTGCCGCCGCGCAGTTGGCAGATGCTCGATCAGGCGATTGCCAATCTATCCAGTTACGATTGGCTAATTTTGACATCCGCGAATGCCGTTGAGAGCTTTTTTGGACGGTTGCGCGAATCGGGGCAAGATAGCCGTGCTTTGCATTCTTTAAAAGTGGCTGTAGTGGGGCGCAAAACTGCCGACGTTTTGGCAAATTATGGGATTTTACCAGATTTAGTACCGACGGACTTTGTTGCCGATGCTCTGGTGGATGCCTTTCTTGCTATTCCCAATCATGTTTTAACTGACACAAAAATGTTGTTTCCGCGTGTGGAGTCGGGCGGACGGGAGATTTTGGTAGAGCAGTTGCAGCAACATGGCGCGATTATTGATGCTATTGCAGCCTATGAGTCGGGATGTCCTGAAGCGATCGATCCTGTGGCTCTAGACGCAATTCAAAATCAGAGCTTAGATGCGATCGCCTTTGCTAGCTCCAAAACTGTCAAGCATTTTTGTCAACTACTTGATCGCGTCGAATCCCAAGAAACTTGGCGATCGTGGATTGCCAAGGTAAAAATCGCTTCAATTGGTCCTCAAACTACTAAGACTTGCCACGAATTATTAGGGCGAGTTGATTGTGAAGCTCTGGAATATACCTTAGAGGGGCTTGCTGAGGTGATCGGCAAAAGTTTTTACCCCCAGATAAAGTAGTGGCGCTACTTTATTTGGGGTTTTGATTTGTCCAATATAGTAAAAAAACGTCAGTTCAGTGACGATAGGCGATCGCTTCATAATGTTTGTCGTGGTGTATTCATTGGCGGGAGTATATTGCCAACTTTCAGGAAGTTGCAGTTGCTCAACAGGCAACTGACGAATCAACATTGATGAAGTTTCAGCAATCGCCCCTCAACAAACAACAGCATCAAACAGCGATCGACTCAATCATCAATGCTTCTAAAACACAAGCGATCGCTCTCATCATAACCAACAAAATCATTGTTGCATCAGTATTTTTGCTTGAGCCAGCATCTGCCGATATGGTAAGCAAGCTGATCGATTTATCTTCAGTAGCTGTATTGTCACTTGCCCAATTGTAGTCAATGGATAAATTACACCACTAGATTCTTCGATTTGAAAATTCTCTTGCCATTGGTCTTGTCTAGGATGGTAAAGTCTAATAACTTCGCCTGTTTCTGCATCAATAGACGCAATATCACTGCCCTTAGCTTGATTACACAGTGAACAAGATAAAGCTAGATTTTCTTCTATAGTTTTACCTCCATGCTTTTCAGCAATTACATGATCTACTTGATGGGAAACTAAGGTTAAGCTTTCAGGAATCAGACAATATTCACAACAATTTTGGGCGCGATCGCTGACTAGTTTTCTAATTTTAGCGGAGATATAACTCTTACTCATTGACTCGGCTGGAGCTTAATCAGGGCTTGAGTTTTGGCAAGACGCACTAGATGTTCGATAAATTCATAATGTTGCCATAGTAGGCGATCGCTTTCGTTAAAACCTTGAGTACGATTTTTTTCTAATAGATTATCAATTTCTTGCTGTGCCTCTGGTGCAAGGCGTAAATTTAAGACTTCTTGAGGGGATGGAAGTTTGGCTAAGAAATGCAATATTTCCGTCAATCCAGAAAAGCCGTTATTAGGATTAGCGTTTATTTCTCGCAATCCTAGAGCTAATATTTGCGGCAGGTTATCTTGTACAGTAGCGGCGATATCGTCTGGTATGTCTAGGGTGATTTGCATAGTTAAGTAAGTGATTGCTAATGTTAGCTTCTGGTGTTCATTTTATCAGATAGCCCCTAAGCTCAATCAAACAGCGATCGCCCCTCAACAAACCAACAACACCACATAGCGATCGCCCCTAACCTCATCAAAAAGCGATCGCCTCAATCATCAATGTCTCTAACACACAAGCGATCGCCTCCTATTTGCTACTTAAATATTACTATGCTAGTATGCCAAATAAGGTATATTAGTGTAGTAACAAATCAAAAAATAAATGACCCAGAATCAAATTTCTGAAGTTATTCAAGGTGGGACGAATGTATTTGAAGATTTGGGCTTTGCGCCTGAAGAGGCTCTTAATCTCAAAATTCGGGCTGACTTGATGTTGAATATTAAGCGTTTCATTCAGTCTCAAGGATGGACGCAAAAGCAAGCTGCTTTGTTTTTTGGTGAAACTCAACCTCGGATTAGCGATTTAATCAATGGTGATATTGAGAGGTTTAGCATTGATAAGTTGGTGATGATGTTGGTGCGTGCAGGGATGGATGTGAGGTTTGAGGTAAATGTGAAAGCAGCTTGATAATTTCTTCATTTATCAATGTTTGCTTTGTCAGATTGTCGATATTGCAACATTTGCTGATAACGCTTTTGTCCGATTTCTATATCTGATTTTGAAGTCTTCTGAGTTTTCTTTTGGAAAGCATGGAGAACATAAACGGCTTCTGCAAATCTGGCAATATAGAAGATTCTATAAGCATCTTCAGTCCGAATACGAATTTCTTCAACACCTAAACCAACGGTCGGCATGGGTTTGAAGTCAGAAGGTGAATCGCCACTCTGAATCGCTCTTAGTTGGAAACCTGCTTTTTTACGAACTGCATCAGGAAAATTTGTTAGGTCTTTTAGGGATGAGCCGATCCAACGAATTGCTTTATCAGTCATACCCTTTGACTCTCATGATTTTCTTCCATCACTGACAGCAAAAATTCACGCAATTTATCACATCCTAAGCCTCGATAAACATTCACTTCACAGCAAATATTCTGAGGTTGCTCGGCTTTGGCAAAGCGGACAATTCCTTTGGATGGTTCATCGGCATAGATTAATGGAAGTTCTGCTTTTCTGAGAATTGCTGCTTTTTTGCGATCTGCTTCTTGGCGATCAGGAAAGTCGTGATATGGACTTTGACGCTCAATCGCAATGATAGGCAGAGAAGACATAGCTTCATGGCGACAAATCAAAATATCGAGAGAACTACAACTCCTAATAAATTTTTGTAATTCATGGTGGAGACTTGCTTCTAGTCCATTTTTCTGAACTACCCGCGCAAGGGCAACTTCAGGAAATAAACGGTATTGAGGTTTATCTTGCAAAACTCCCTCAATTAATTCCATCAAACAAATTTCTCCCTGATGAAGAAAAGATTTTCCTTCTTGAACTTGGCTCATGTACATAGTAGATTCTCCATGTGTGTCATCGCTAAAATTGTTAACTAAAAATCAAAATCATCATTGGCTTTTGGTTAAAATCGATCAATATTAAATTGTTTAAATACATTCTCAGGTTTTTCTCCGTTTGAACGAAGGAAAATTTCAATATTAAGCTTTAGTTCAGATAGAAAGCTTGTAAGGTGCGAAAGATCAACAATTGAGATTCTATCAGTTGAGGGGAATCGTTGATCTTTAGTCAAATTAAAGCAAATATTCTGTTCACTCATATCCTTAAGTAATGGAAGACCTTCAAAATCGTCAGGCATCTCAAATGCGAATGAACTTTCAGTCGCATATAAATTCTCTTCCAAAATGGATAGACGAGAATCCTGATTTCCCATTACTTCAGTTATCCTCCCAACGAAATCAGGCTTTTCTGATACTGGGATATAAAAAATTTGGTAAATTTGTTCAGGTTCGCAATCATATCTATCATCCCACTCATTCCAAAAAAATTTAACTTGATGACCATTCCATATTTTTTCATGAATAGACAAGACAAGTTCTGATTGTTGTTGTACAACGTACATAGCAACTTTTGGACGCTTAGAATCAGTTTTAGGAATGATTGTTGCGTACTGTTTACGATAACGAACTTCGTATAAATCCTTTAAACCAAGTTCATCTAATATCGCAATTACCGTCTCAATAGTTGGTATGCCAGAAGAATTAACTCCTGTATTTGTTGTTGAAGATAACTCTTTCTGATGAAGTAAATCGCTTATCCCCAATAAAGACTGGAGTTGCTTGATATCCCAAGCGATCTTTTGAGTACCATCGTCAAGCGTTAGTAGCTCAACATTTAAGGGTTGCCTGTTCACGATTCTCATATACCCAAACACGCTAATTTGACTGCTTGGATTTATCCTAACACACTAATTTGGCTTTTTGGGTAAATTTGGCAAAAAATTTTTTTGGTGGTAAAAAGTAAAAAGCTCTCTAGATCATTCGCGATCGCCCCGAAGTTTACACTTGACTAATAACAGGCGTTCTCAATTTAACCAAAGACTCTTGCAATACACTCGGCTTAACACTCAACCAAACTTGATTGCGATCATCCTCAGTATAGCCAACCACCACCGCCCCCACAGGTGAACCAATCTCAGGATACATTTCAGGAGTCATCACCCCACTATCCAAAAAATCTGGAATCTGGATAATTCCCTTTACATGCTCATCCCCAATATTAACAAACACCCCAAAAGGCGTATGAAATTCTACTTTCCCGTAAATCAACTTCCCAAGCTGATATTTAGTTTTAACTTGACTCCAAAATTGACTATTCATTAGCTATTCTCGTTTTAACACTCTAGGGAACTGGTTTAAAGTTGGGAATAAATCATAATGCTTCAATTGGGACTATTTGACGCAATATGTCACCTAAATTTCTTTTTGCTTCCATCAACTCATATGCATAATGCAACCGCAAAAAATAACCATCCGACAACCCAAAATAGCGACATAACCGCAAATCCACATCCGCAGTCATCGGAGCCTTACCTTGAATAATTTGCTGAATACTCAAATATGGTAAACGCAAATTATCAGCCAGACTATTTACACTAATATCTAATTCTTCTAAAAACTCATATTGCAAGATTTCACCCACATGAGGATTACGCAGTAAAGTATCTTCCATTGCTTTAGCTCCTAATGATAATCAACAATCTCAACATCATACGCATTTCCATTACGCCAAACAAAACATAGTCGCCATTGCTTGGTAATGCGAATACTGTATTGTCCAATGCGATCACCAACCAGTGCTTCTAGATGATTGGCAGGTGGTATGCGGAGATCTTCTAGGTTAGCTGATACATCAAGTTGTCGTAATTTGCGTAAAGCTCTTTCTTGTATATCTGATGGTAGCTTACGCGATCGCAAGCCTTGCCAAATCCTCTCGGTTTCTTTACAAGCAAAGGAGACAATCATTAAAGCTTAAATATTCATCTTTAATTATTTTACTACCCTATTTCTTATTTATAGCTATAGCCAACTGTATCAGGACAAATCAAAACCCAAATAGTATGAGGCGGCGCTTTGCGCCGCCTCATACTATTTGGGTTTTATGTCCTAACAAGAATGGCGACAGCTATACTTACGATTTAATGGGTTTAAAATCATTTTTAAGCGATCGCGATTGCATTCAAAATCAAGATAAAATTGAGAAATTAATGGGAGAAACAACCAGCTATGGCTAAAAAATCTAGAGAATTTAGTGAACTTGTCCGCCAGCAAAAATGGGAGAAAGCCAGCAATAAGTCATTCGAGAAATTGCAAAAAACTGTTAAACAGGATTTTGGCGAGAATGTACAGATGGTTAGAAACATGGAAGGACTCGCCAAAATGTCTGAGGTTTTGAAAGACTTCATTAGACCCTATGCTGATATCCCCCAAAACAAGAAAGAGCTTCAGCATCTATTAGAGACCGCAGTGACAGCTTGGGATTTAGCACTTATACCAGAGGTCGAAAGGGAAACTAAGTTAGACCAAATATTTGTCTCAATGCTTAAAAAAGCTAAGAAGAATATAGATAAAGAGGATCTGGCGACTAGTAGAGCTTTAATTGAAGACTTTATCGATCGCAAATTAAAGTATTTTGCTGATGAGCAGCGACAAGTCATAGATTTTCAGGTAGAGTACCTCGGACGCGGTGAATACCATCTCTCAGTAGCCTCCGCAATGTCCAAACCATCAACCTAAGCAAGTTTTTTTTGCATACTGTATTGAGGAAAAACTACCAGCCCCAAGTACCCACCTCGCCTTTAAATGGTCCCACAATATCAGAAGTAATCCAGCCACCGTAAAAGTCACCAGATTGAGGCGTGATTAGTTCATCATTCACATAGCAAGCATCCATAAGGCTGCCGTAGAAACTTATAGAGTCTTGAATATCTACGAAGTTAGGCGTGGGGATAGAATATCGCCATGCAGCATTTTGGATGTATTTATCAGCGATCGCAATATCATAATATTGGCTGATTCCCTTCCATTCACACATCGTTCGCCGCGAAGTCTCGATCAGATACTCCATTTTAATATCATCAATGGGAATGTAATAGCAAGGCGGATGACTGGTTTCTAAAACTCGCTTAGCGCGATCGGTTTCTGCTAAAACAATGTCATTGCAAATGATGCGAATATGCTTAGTTGTATCCTCTAAGATTGCAGGACGGGGATAGTCCCAGACGGACTCTTGACCTAATTGCGGTTCAATTCTTTGTGGATGCATTACTTTGTTTCGCGCTTTGCGCTCTTACTAAAAAACAATAAGCCATATAAAATATGACACGCTTCGCGTGTCATATTTTATATGGCTATTCTAAATCCTGCGTGTTGATAGAAGTTGGGACGGAACCAGTTGCGGTAGTACTTCTCAGCTTCAGTTCCACTGGTAATCCATGAGCCGCCAGCCATCATATAGTGCTTCGCATCAAAATATGGTGCGGAATAGTTCTCATAGAGATAGTGAGACTTATATCCTGTAAGTGGCGTTAAATGATCGCTGAGCCATTCCCAAACATTACCACGCAAGTCGTATAGTCCGACATCACTTTTGGCTTGAGGAAGATAACCAACGGGACTTGGGGAAGCAAATTTTAAATTGAGATTGTAATTTTCAGCTTGGTTATCTGCTACTTGAGCAGATTCAGAAGAGCCGTATGTTGCCAGATACCATTCAGCCTCACTCATCAGGCGCGTATGGTTGCCTTTCCAGCGACAATAGGCGATCGCTTCATAATGATTGACCTCCACAGGAAAATCAAAGGGCATCGCAATTTCATCAAACATGGTACGATATTTATAGCTGTCAGCATCAGGAACCCAAAACTTAGGGTGCTTGATATCGTGCTGAACTTTGCAAGCCCAAGATTGCTCGTGCCAATAGTCTTGATTTTCGTAGCCGCCATCTTTGACAAAATCGAGAAATTCGGCATTGGTAATTAGATATTTACTTGCCTGAAAGGTCGCCACATTCACTGTGCGATCGCCATATTCAATATCCCAACCATAGATATTTGAATCTTGAGGTTTGCCTAGTCGCACTGTACCACCTGTGACTTCAATCATTTCATTTGCCGTGGTGTAGCCATTGGCGGGAGCATATTGCCAACTTTCGGGACATTGCAGTTGCTCAACAGGTAACTGGCGAATTAACATCGATGAGGTTTCGATGTGAATATATTGATGCTCGATCGCCATCATCAACGCCCAAAGTGGATGCTCTGGATTAATGGGCGGAGCCATATTCGTTAAATTATCAATTAGCTCAGAAATTGCGTTATAAACTTGATCGCGATATTGCCAAACTGCTGTAACTTCTGCTTGGCGAAGATTATCAAAAATATTAGCTATTTCTTCAGGTTTCTCTGGATCAACTCCAATTTCAAAAAGCCTTTCAAAGTGAGGATTTAGGCGTTGCTCTAATAAGCCAACTCTGACTAATTTATTGACATAAAAGACTGCCGAATGACCTAAATAAAAAATCAATAAATTGCGTAAGGGATCGGGATTTGTATAAAAAGTTTCAGGATTAACCAAACTTTTCATTAAGTTATCTTCAATTTGCCAAGCTCGTTGAAAATAGGCAAGAATTTCTGGACGATCGCAACGGTGGAGATTTGGTGGTTGCATACAATTAAAACAAAATTAATTATGAGGAACTTGACACAGAACTAAGCCAAACCATTTTTGGGGATCTGTCCAGATTTTGACTGTTTCTAAACCCTGCGATCGCAGTTGTGCTTGAACTTTTTCTAAGTCAAATTTACGCGATATCTCCGTAAGGATGCTTTCACCTGCTTCAAATTGAACCTTGAGATCGAGTATTTCGAGAGATGCTTGATGGGGCGATCGCGCATGTAAATACATTTCAATTTGATGATCGACTTCGTTATAAATCGCTTGGTGCTTAAATAAATCGAGATCAAAATCACCTTGAAATCTCCAATTTAAATGGGCAAGCATGTTCAAATTAAATGCTGCCGTTACTTCTTGGCTATCGTTATAAGCAGCTTCTAAGATTTCTTTCGGTTTCTGCAAATCAATCCCTAATAGGAAATAATCTCCTTGAGTCAAAGCATGGGAAACCTTACCTAAAAAATCATTAGATTCTGATTCTGTAAAGTTACCAATCGAGCTACCTAAAAAGAAAATCATCCGCGATCGCAAATGGTTTTTGCCCAAGTGAAATAACGCTTCGTCATATGTGCCAATCAGTCCTTCAATGGATAGATCAGGATATTTTTGTTGTAAATGCAAGACCGTAGTTTTGAGAATGCCACCACTCACATCTATGGGAATATAGCTAAAAGCATCTGGTATGGCTTCTGTTAGAGAATTTGTAGCTTTTTGATAGGCGCTCAGTAAATAATGGGTTTTAGTAGAACTACCGCTACCTAATTCCACTAATTCACAGGAACCTGTAATATCAGCGATTTCATCAGCATATTTATTTAATATCCATGCTTCGGTACGGGTTGGATAATATTCGGGAAGTTCGCAAATTTGCTCAAATAACTCCGAGCCGCGATCGTCATAAAAGTATTTCGGAGGGAGGGCTTTCGGAGTTCCACTTAACCCTTGAACAACATCCTGTCCATCTTTCTGAAAGGTTTGATTTATATTTGTATTATGTTGATGCAGAATCTTTAAATGTTTAACTGTCATATTTGTCTTAGTTGCTATTGTTGATGTATGTACGATGAATAAGATTGTTTGGATGAATACGGTTAAACTAAAATAGATTTATGGGGCAAAACCCTGTAAATCTATGAATTTATTTTATGTCCTAACATAAATGTCCATAAATATCTAAAATTTCGGGTGATGAAGTCTTACCATGACTCATGTTACATAATTACCAACAAGAACCCATAGCGAATATATCAATAAGACACATATTGCCAATCTCTAATTATTAAAATTAATATCAATATATTGATCGCCCCCACGATCTCATTAACCCTTACGTGTCATAAACGCAATAGCTACTGAAGTGTAATCTAAAATTACAATTTTGACAAGACTAGATACGGTACATTGAAAGCGTAATAAATGTGATTTATAAATTTATTATGAAATGGGCATTTCATTACCTTACCTGACCAGTGTCATGATTTTTAAATAATTGACAATCATTAATTTTTTTTAAATTTCAATCAATTGATACAAATTTAGAATATAGAATAAAATATAGTTATTAACGATTAGTATTACCTCTATTGTATTCATACTAATAACTTAGTGTTTGATAACAATTCAGACATTGGTTAGCTAACGGGGGGATATGTCTTAAAGTACATATTTCACGCCAACCAACTAAAAGGAAATACGCTTATAAGTCTATATGGCGTAATTGCCATTAGGCTGCTTTTACGGCAAAAAAATTCTATTAATTTAATTGTGTGCGCTTTGCTAGCAACACAACTAAATTAATTTGTCGTGGTTTTTAGTAATTAATTAACAAAAAATTGATCTTGAAAAAGATACTTATCGAAATCATTTCCGTAGCACAAATGATACGCAGTGCAAGACTTACTTAAATATGAGAAAAACTCTTGGCTTTCTACCTGAAATTGAGTTCTTTATAAAAATTGCGGTTATATGTACTTTACTCCAACAGATTTTTTATTTATTCCTGAAAGATATTGAAACACCTTTTGAGTTTCAAGTATTGCTGTACTATATGGTAGGTTCTATTTCTTTTTATGGGATAGGATTCCTAATTGAAAAATGTCTCAAAAAGAATGAGATTTGGAGAGATAAACTCAATATTCGGGTTGTTAAAGTTAAGGAACAAGATTTCCCCAATTTTACTCCGAAAGGAATTATTTTGGGCGAATTAAAATCTTTAATTGCCGCATTTATAATACTTTTCTTAGCACCAGAAGTGCATCGAGGGAATAGTTTGTCCCTCAATTTTGTATGGTTTTTAATGAGAATAGTTGTTGCCGATTTCTGTTTCTATATTAGTCATTATATTTTGCATAAATATTTTTTGAAAATACATCTTAAACATCATGAGTTTCGAGACTCATCCAGTTTTGTAGCTTCTCATAAAAGTTTATCTGAATACATAATTACTACAATTACCGATCTTTTACCCGTTTTTATATTTGGATGCGATCTCTCTCAGATCTGTGCTTGGACTATCGTAGGTAATTTTTATAACCTAGAAGGGCATAGCTCTCTATCGATTTTCTTCGTTTCGTCAGATTTTCATGACCGTCATCATACCTGTTTTAAAGGTAACTATGGCATTCAAGGCTTCTGGGATCGGATATTTGGAACACAGGCTAAGAATACAAGAAAACAAGGAATTTTATTTCCTACCAACTACTTACAGTAAGCAGTTAGACAAAGTTTAATATTGTTAAATCTCAGGTGGATTTAGTCTTGCCATCACCCATGTTACATAAGTGCCCACAGGACTCCATAGCAAATATGGCACTAATAACCATCCTGCCAAGCTGGAAATTTGCCAAACTTGAGTTGTTAAAACTAACCCTAATATAAAACCGATCGCGCCTACGATTGCCCCTAACCTGACATTACGAAATCGGGTCATCACTGGGGTATAGGCTAAAATCGCGATTTCCAAGATCCCATAGCCAACCATAAGTAACCATGTGTTCACTGTGGCAGGTTGGGCTTCCCAGAGGAAGGCGGCGGAAGTAATGCCGCAAATAAAAATCGCAATCCAAATAAAGGGAATTGCGCCTTCAAAGGTGAGCCAGCGCGGACGACGCAACCGCATAAACCATTTGTAGTCAGCGGGATAAAGTTTGTTAAGGGCAAAACCACCAACAAAGGAAGCAACCGCGATCGCTAGCCAAGTAATAATCATGATGTTTCCTGCTCGGCGATCGCACAGCCATCAGTACAACCTTGCAGACGTTGCCGACGTTCAGCAACGATAGTTTGGAGATTGGCGCGACCAGTTAGTAAGAGGCGATAGTCAGCCCAAACGCCATAAAGTGCATCGGCTAAGCTCCCGACTAGGGGCAATTTCGTAATTGCATAGATCCAACCGATGCCGAGAATGTCATAGGTTTGGCGAAATACTTCGACATTTTGAACGATTTCACCATAAGGCAACACTGCATGAATCCGTCCCATCGCAGTTTCAAAATCAATCCCCGCATTGTCAGCAGGATCGTAGTCATCGGCGGCGATATCCACAAATTTAATCAAGCCGCGATCGTCATCTTTGCCTTTTAAAAAGTTGACTTCACGCACACAGAGAGGACATGCGCCATCGTATAGCAGCTTAATTTTCCATGTGGACGCTTGGGGGGCGAGTTTGTCTGTTACCTGTGGAGATAGCATTTGGTTCGGATGATGTAGTTTCTAGCCCTATTTTATCGAGATCACTTTGGATTTATCTTTGCACAAAGGAATAGATACGACGCTTTGCGTCGTATCTATTCCTTTAGAATTAATGGCGCGGCTTCGCCACACCATCAAAAATATAATTCTTTGTTTTATGGCAAAGCCCGTTTCAAACTTTAACTAACGGCTTGGAACCAGTGCGAACAGGAATAGAAATATACATCCCTTCCCTAGCCATTACAGCTCCCGCAAACTTCTCTTGAGCTAGCCGCCCAAACTCATCTAACTGATCGTCACTATGCAAAGGATCATGATGGAAAATTACGAGAGTCTTCACATTAGCTGCTTCAGCAACCTTGATCGCCTCTTGCCATGTCGAATGCCCCCAGCCGATTTTGGGACTAGCACTTGACCAATATTCTTCATCGGAATAAGTAGCATCCATAATCAACACATCAGCATTCCGAGCCAGATATACCAAATTTTCATCAACGCGATCGCTAAAATGTTCAGTATCCGTCGCATAAACCGCCACGCGATCGCCACAACTCACTCGATAACCCGTCGCCTCCCCTGGATGATTCAGCATCCCTGTTTCCACGGTGACCCCATTCCCAATCTCGATCACACTCGGAACTTCAACATCAAAAAACTCTAAACACGAAGCCATCACCCTTAATGGTACAGGAAAATTAGGATGATGCATCTGCTCCTCTAGACGTTCCTGCATCGTTTGCCCTGTTGGCGCAATCTTTCCATAAATTTTAAATAGATTACCTTTCACAAAGGCAGGTGTAAAAAATGGGAACCCCTGAACATGATCCCAATGGCTATGGGTGAAAAAAATACTCGCCTCAATCGGCATATGCTTTAACAGATGCTGTCCTAAAACCCTAATCCCCGTTCCCCCATCAAAAATAATACGTTCACCTTGGCAACGCATTTCTACACAAGGGGTATTGCCACCATAGCGCACTGTGGTTGGGCCAGGGGTAGCTATACTGCCACGCACACCCCAAAAATGAATAGAGAACTCGCTGTCAGAAATGGACATTAGCTAACTCATTGTCAGAGAATTTTGAACCATTGGGGCAAGTCTGAAAACCTAGAAAATTTTAGTAAATTTCTACTTTTAAATTGTTAATCTCAACACTAAGCGTGAATATTAAACGACATTACAAATCTTGCTACTAATTTAGTGACTTTACTATTTTGTTCATTAGTTGTTTCAACCTATTATCTAGTATGAATAGCAGCTAGGCATACTCACTCAGACTTTAAATCTAAACATCTTTAAATTTTAGCAGTCCCATAGAATCAGCAAGGTAAGTAGGAAACGATTAAAATATCAGAACGCTGTATCAGAATAATTACCCAATCAATCAAATTAGATTTGGGTATATGCTAACCCTATGTATTGCTTTGTGGCTATCAGCTTTTAGTACTAGCTAGCACCAGATAGACATCAAGAGGGACTAGCAAATTAAAAAAAATGTTTTTTGCAGGTGCAACGAAGCGGCACATACAAAGAATAGGTTCTTCAAATATAGATTTTTTATAAATTTTGGATACAAGTTTGTGGTACTGACTCAATCAATAACAACAGCATCTCCTAAGCTCCAGTCTAGCTCCTTAACCCTAGCGATCGCAGGCATGAAGTGTGCGGGTTGTGTGGCAACGGTCGAAAAGCGTTTGCTAGCCTGTGACGCGGTAAAGGCGGCAAGTGTAAATTTACTAACCGAGAAAGCAACCGTAGTTTATGGCGGAGAAAGCTTGCCACAGGATTTAGCGCCACAATTGATTGAGGCGATCGCCAAAGCAGGTTTTGCGGCGGAGTTGATTAATAAAGGCGATCGCCAATCTTCTCGCAATGCTGTATCTAAAAATCCTCCTCAAAATTCTTGGTTCGGTCTGACCAAAGAAATTGTTATTCCTGCCTCGTTGGTGATTTTGGCGATCGTCGGACATTTAGGCTTGATTGGTGTCGCTGATTTGCCCTTGATTGGCAATATGTACGCCCATTGGCTAGTCTCCACCAGCGCCCTCGGCTGGATTGGTCGTCCGATTTGGTGGGATGGCTTGAAATCGCTGTGGTATCGCGCCCCCAACATGAACTCATTGGTGGGTTTAGGGACAATTTCAGCATATTTGGCAAGCACAATCGCCTTATTTGTACCGCAGTTAAATTGGCAATGCTTTTTTGAAGAGCCTGTAATGCTTTTGGGTTTTGTGTTGCTGGGACAAGCTCTGTTAGAACGCGCTAAGGGTAAAGCCTCAAATGCAATTCGCGCTTTGATGGAGTTGCAACCCGCTAGCGCCAGATTATTGATCAATAGCACTGATGGCGATCTACAAGTGCCAATGGCAGTCGAAGATTTGCAAGTAGGCGATCGCATCGTGGTTTGGGCTGGAGAAAAAATCCCAGTTGATGGCGAAATTATCGGCGGTGGTTCTAGCGTTGATGAGTCAATGCTCACGGGTGAATCAAGCCCTGTTGCGAAACAATTAGGGGCGCGAGTCACTGGGGGAACGCTGAATTTGACAGGCGCGATTACAGTCCAAGTTTTGCAAACTGGCTCAGAAACGACTTTGGCACGGATTGTCTCCCTCGTAGAATCAGCACAGGCAAGCAAAGCCCCAATTCAATATTTAGCCGATCGCGTAGCAGGATATTTTGCTTACGCAGTAATGGCGATCGCCGCTTTAACCTTTTTGACTTGGTACGGATTGCTCCATGCCGAAATTGTGTTTAGTTTAAAATTGGCGATCGCCGTTTTAGTAGTGGCTTGTCCCTGTGCGCTAGGTTTGGCAACGCCAACAGCGATCATGGTCGGCACGGGAATTGGCGCAGAAAAGGGCATCTTAATCAAAGGTGGGGCAAGTCTGGAAAAGATCGATCAATTGTCGGTGGTGATCTTTGATAAAACAGGCACTTTGACCACAGGTAAGCCTGAAGTTACCGATGTGATCACCAATGACTTAATCGTTTTTGGGCGCAAACTAATCGAGCAAACTACTTTTAAAAGTATGGTCGAAGAGCGCGAAGTCCCAGCGTCCGCTTTACGGTTGTTGCAACTAGCTGCCAGTGCCGAAACTGGCGCAAATCATATTCTCGGTGCAGCGACGATCGCTAAGGCTCAAGAGTTAAATATCGAGTTATTACCAACGCAATCTTCGCAAATTGTGACGGGCTGCGGTGTTGAGGCGATATTGACCACAGGAGAAGAAATTCTGGTGGGTAATAGTGCATGGTTGCGCGATCGCCAAGTGGAAATTTCTGACGAGATGTTAGAGCGATCGCAGAATTTAGCAGAATTTGGCAAAACTCCAATTTTTGTCGCAACCCAAATTACTGACCCCAAGGGGTTCAGTAATTTGGGCTTAGTCGGGATCATCGCCATGCGCGATCGCATCAAGCCTGAAGCTCCTGAAGTCATTCGCCAACTCGAATCAATGGGCTTACAGGTTTGGATGCTCACGGGTGATCATCAAGAAACTGCCAAGGCGATCGCTAACCAATTAGGTATTCCCCCTGAACGGGCGATCGCTGAAGTCAAGCCCGACGGCAAGGCTGCCACAGTGATGAAATTAATCGCTGAAGGTCAGCGGGTGGCGATGATTGGGGATGGGGTTAATGATGCTCCAGCCTTAGCCAGTGCTACTATCGGTATTGCCCTCAGTTCAGGAACTGATGTTGCTATGGAAACCGCCGATATTGTGTTAATGCGTCATGACATTAGCGATGTTGTCCCTGCGATCGAACTTAGTCGCGCCACCTTCAGCAAAATTCGCCAAAATTTATTTTGGGCTTTTGCTTACAACACATTAGCGATTCCCGTCGCCGCAGGAATTCTTTATCCCAGTTTTGGTATTTCTCTCAATCCAACGATCGCAGGTTTAGCGATGGCATTTAGTTCTGTAAGCGTTGTTTTGAGTTCGCTATCATTACGTGCCAGAAAAAAATAGATTGTGCAGCGAAAGCTCTGTACAACCTATTTCTTGCAAAAAGCCCTAAGGTAGGGGCATAGCATTCCCGCAGGAATCCATTCTTTTAGACTATTTTAATTTGGGAATGCTATGCCCTAACCTCACAACGTAGGGACAATCTATTGTTGAAAGCGAAGAGGGTTGAGCATTTGCGATTCAGGATTGTAGTGGAGAGTATCAAAATATTGGCGCAAATGCTAAACCCCTTGTATCTAGGAAGAAAAGTAAAGGATAAAATCTTTACTCAAATCCGAAAAAGCAAAAGCAGAGATAAACTCGTTCAACCCCTAGGGACACCAAGCCCGTAATGTAGATAGAGTCGTCTCTG
>NZ_JAYGIF010000012.1:0-79566 GCF_034931345.1 Pseudanabaena sp. CCNP1317
TGGCATTAAGAGGGGTGCGAAGCTCATGACTCATATTCGCGAGAAACTCATCTTTGAGGATTGTTGCTCTTAATAGTTCCTGATTTGTAGTTTGTAGGAGAGCTTCAGCTTTTTTGCGATCGCTAATATCTTTACTAATGCCTAAAAACCCGATAATTTGCTCCTTCTCATCCCTAAGAGCCGATATTGATAGAGAGAGGGGAAAACGAGATCCATCTTTACGGATGCCTGTCCATTCTTCCTCAGAAGTAATTCCTAGAGATGCTTTAGTTGTAAATATCGCCAACCCATTAATATCTTGATCTAATTCCGCAGAGACAGTTATCGCCCGTTCCACTAGTTCTTGAGCATCATGAAAGATTTCAGGAGTAAACTGTCCGACAATCTCTCCCATGCAGTAACCAAACATTTGTTCAGCACCATGATTGAAAACCTGAATGATGCCATTAAGATCGGTGGTAATAATCGAGTATTCAGTACTATCGAGGATGGTGCGTTGTAGTTTGTTGACTTGCCAAAGTTCGTTGGTACGTTGTTCAATTGTTGTTTCCAAGGATTGATTGAGTTCCTGAAGTGCTTGCTGAGCTTGTCGGCGATCGCTAATATCTCGCACCAACCATCGTAAAGTTGTGCCGTTATCTGATAAACGGGTCTTAGAGACTGAAACTTCTACAGGACAATAATAATCATGTGCCCGTTTGAGGGACATCTCCCACGTTAATTTTTCACAATCACTAAAATCTCCACGGAGTTTTTTGTGAAACAATGTCTGATCTGAAGGCTCGACATACATAACTAAGGACTTGCCACACAATTGTTCTTGCGAGATTGCTAGAAAATTGCAAATTGCCACATTGGCTGATGAAATTACACCTAAGCGATCGGTAACTAAATAGCCATCGGGGGCAAAATCAAATAAATCTTGGTATTGATACTGTATGTTTTCTAGGTCAATATTCCGAAGTCTTAATTCTTCTTCAATAGTCTTTAATTCTTCAATATGTAGCTGTAGTTCTTCATATGTGTCTAATAGTAAAGAAAGGCATGACGCATCTTGGACTTGCATGTCTTGAAGATTTAAAGGATTTTGCGATATCTTATACCTGTTGGAGTTGCTTTCTAAAACCTTCTCCGCCAATAGGTCGATTAAATCATTTTGAGTCAATACTCCGACTAAGCGATCGCCATTTAGTACAGGCAAACGACTAATTTGATAAGAATAGAACAATACTAAGGCAGACTTCATATCTGTTAGTTCTGATTCTTGGATCGTAATCACAGGACTACACATCTCATCTTTCACCAGCAACTGGTCAAAGGTGCAACCCTTTAGACTAATTCGGGTAATATCTTCCCTAGTGAGAATACCGAGCAAGTCACTTCCTGAGTCAATTTCATCACTCGCCATAACCAAGACGTAGCTAGAATCTGCCTCCCGCATTTTGGCGATCGCTTCTAAAACAGTTGTATAAGGATCAACTACTAGAGGACTACGGTTCTTAATTTGCGAATTTATTTGTACTACTTCAAAATTGAAGTTTGTCACCACAGTTATACCTATAATTGGTAAATGTAAGATAAGTTACTGATGTTACGTGGAACTCAGATGATGAATCTCTTGTTGCTAGCACGACAGGGCAACCACGGGGGGATTGCCCCTACTCCAATAATTTAGATTTTTGTAGGGGCTGTGCCCCCGTGCCAGCCCTAGACTTAGATGATCGTAGGAATTCTATCCACGTAACATCAGTAAGTTATTTAAGTATTAGGACTTACGCAGAACATCTCACCATAAGGGCAATTCATGAATTGCTCTTATGGTGTCATGAGGGTGTTAAGTCTTTTTTGCGTAAGTTCTAGAAACTATTTAAGAATTAATTTCTGCGGTTAAAAGTCCTAAGAGTTCCCATCAATCTCCCTCAAAAAGAGGGAAGATTTAAATTCTCCCCCCTTAAAAAGCTACCTTGTACGCACAAGTCGGACTTACTCCCTCTAATTCCCCCTTGCAAAGGCTACCATGTACACACAAGTCTCTCTGTCTACGTTTGAGGGTTTAGATCCCCCCAGCCCTCCTTAAAAAGGGGGGATAATTTTCTTCTTCCCCCTTTTTAAGGGGGATTGAGGGGGATCATTAGTAACTCACGCAATAGCTGATGACTTGTGTGCACCCCTAGCCTTAAGGGGGGATGGGTGAATCTAGACAATTCTCAAATAGTTTCTTAATTATCATCTCTTCACTTTATTTTTAACACTCATTAAGGAAGAATCAAAAATAGAATAGCACTAAAATCACCAATGATCCAACATGAAATCTTGATTTTCGTTCATAAACTCAAATAGTTCCACAGCGAAAAAATTACCGATGAGCCTTGCTGGACTTCGTGATCTCTGGTATCTATCCTCTGGCATCCATCCATTAGTTGTATTATTTAGCCATTGGATATTTGACGGATATTCTGCCGTAGCGCGATCGCCTCCAGTCACATTGACCATCACTACATCATTTTTAGGGAAATTGTCATTGCGAGCCATTTTTATAATTCCTGCGATCGCAGCCGATGCAGAAAAACATGGAGAAATACCTTCATACTCCTCTACTGCTTGACGTGCTTCCCGAATTTCAGCTTCACTCACCGCAATGAAAGCACCATTACTCTCTATCACAATGCGTCTGATATGAGGATAAGCCCTCGTAGGATCTCCTCGTAAAATTGATGAAGCAATCCCCTTGGGCTTTTTTACGACATATTCTGATGCGATCGTCTCGCTATTATTAGCAAAGGCGCGAACCATTGGCGCACAGGTATCTTGTTGCACACACAATAGCTTGGGTAGGTGCTTGATCCGTTTAAGTTGATAAAGTTCTTTAGCCGCCTTATAGTTACCATAGACTCCCATCCCACTCGATACTGCTTGTACATACCAATCTATAGTCTGAGGGATTTGCTCGCTCGCCTCCAGAAAAGTCATTTTTAGCCCCTCGCGGCGACCGATATTAAAAAATCCTCGTTCGGCAACTAATTTGTTCTCGCGAGCGAAAACCCCAGCATATGCAAAAGCATCAACGAAACTAGCATCACGCAACCCAAAATGAGTTACTTGCGAATGGTCTGCATGTTGAACGCGGGATACAAAATTTTCGGCAGTAAATAAATAAAGATGCATTTCGGGATATGCTTGAATCTCATAGGCGTATGCAGTCGAGCTATTGCCAGTGGAAGATATACAGAACGAACGCACTCCTCGCTCATAAAGATAGGCAAGTGATACTGCCGCCATTCGATCCTTAGTAGATCTGGTGGGTAATACCGTCTCATTCTTCAAATAAAGTGAAGGCATCCCCAGCTTTTGCCCAAGTCTGGTGGCATGAATTACAGGAGTATACCTAGCAACAGGTAAGCGATCGTGTAAACTTTCAATCGGGAGTAGCTCAGCAAAACGAATAAAAGGATTAGGCGAATCGTATAGATGTACTTTTTCTAGAGGATATTTGACATCGATCATGCCGCCACAGTCACAAAATGGATGGAATCCTGTCGTAATCTCATTTTTGCAACTAATGCACAGGTGTTTCATTTATATCTCTGTAATATATCTCTGTAAATAGCTAAGTTAAAAATAGTGAGATGTTAGCGTAATGATGATCGGAGCCAAGCGCCTTTCTTCCTTCTTGTCCTATCAAAAAGGAATCAACAGACAACTTTGTTTTTCCCTCCATCAGCAAATCCCGAATTACTTGGGCAATTCCCACGCTCAGTAATACGCCTTTGTTGCCTCCACCGTTAGCAAGATAGGCATTTTGCCATTTATGGACACGACCCACGAGCGGTAATCCTGAACTCGTCATGGGACGTAACCCAACTACATGTTCCAGCAGTCTAGCCTCTCTAATTTCGGGAATAATCTGTGCTGCCTGATTAAGCATAGATTCTCTATTTTTGAGCGAAGGAGACAAGTCAAAACCACTGCGTTCAAAAGTCCCTCCTACCCATACTTGGTTTTTGCGTCTTTTATAAAGACAACTTGCTCCCCAAGTAAAGTCATAGTCCAATGGTTTCCCAGATAATTGCATGAGCAAAAGCTCCCCTTTTACTGGTTCTATATCAATATCAATATCAATATCGAGACAAGCTTTAGTCTCACCTAACCATGGGCCAGTTGCGAAGATGATCTCATCACAGGCGAATCTATCCTGATAAGTTTCGACCCCTGTAATGCGATCGCCCTTCTTGACGACCCCTAAAACTGCGTCATAAACATATTTAGCCCCAAGACGTTCGGCTCCCTGAGCTAAAGACATCGTAAGTAGATAACTATCTACAGCAAGACTCCCCTTAGTGAGAATCCCAAAACGAACATTTTGGCTCAAACGAGGCTCTATTTGATGAAGGGCTTCAACATCTAATTCTTCAGCAGAAAAGCCCTCAGTATTAGTAAATAAATCAGTAGTTTTTTTTAATGAATTCTTTTTAGACTCATCTAATTCTAGTAGAATGCGATGTGAAGGGAGCAAATCATAATGGGCACTTTTTAGCTCTGCTAATCCTATGGCGATCGCTTGATGCAAGCGAAATGATTCTAATGCAAATGGGAGTAAGGCTGAGGGTGTTCCATGGAGCGGATTTAAATTGCCTGCATTTTTACTAGATGCATTTGCTCCAATCGAAAGCGCTTCAAATAGTGTGACATCGAACCCATCCCGAGCAAGTACATAGGCGATCGCTGCTCCAAAGATCCCACCACCTACAATCGCGATTTTGCGTTTAGAAAATTCACTCATTTATTTTGCTCTTAGCTTGGTAATCTCTTTAGCAGGCGCATTAACCTGTTCTATCATTAAAGATTTACCTTCGAGAAATTGAAGAATTGTCGCTAGCTCTTCATTAGTCAGTTTAGCTCTACCAACTAAGATTACCCTGTTAATAGAGGGGACTTCAGACATGTAAGTCCTGAATGATTTAGTAAGCTCATCTTTTTCGTCGGCGATAGCGAACACAGATTTTGCAGGCTTAATTACCTTTTCTGCTAGACCTCCTGGGATCAAAGTTTTTGAAGGCTTTTCGATCTGGTCACTCATCTCTTCCATAGTGAGATTAGCTTGGAGATCAGGAATCTCTTTAGCATAACTAGGTAGTTGGATTAATCTATTAATTGGTGATACTTCTTCACCCTTCACATGAATAAAAATATTTTGAACCTTAGGATTGCTAACTTCCTTAGCAATCTCTCCTATGGACAAATCTAGCCTCTGCAAACGATCTAATAAGTTTGTCTCTGATTGAGTTATACCACTGATGTTATTTTGATTACTGATTTGGGTAACATTAGTACTAAGGTTACTAACAGTCGATAAAGTCATATTTTGAGCCGATGCTCTACTCGCAGATACTAAAATATACATAGCTATCAAGTAGCTAAAAGATGCTTTTTTAGTTAACATTTATTTGTCCATAGAAGCAGTTTATCTGAACATCCACTTGTCCAGATTTTCGCAGTTTTTAAATCAAACCAAAGAATTGGCACAACTTACAATAAGTGCGCCTTAGCTCTTTACCCACCCGTTAGATAAAAATCTTCTAAACGCTGCAATACAATGGCTTAAAAAGCCTGTAGATGTTTTAATTGAATAGAGAGATACTGCAAAGAGTTATGTATAAAATACATAAAAATAGTTATCAAACAACCTATAAACTAGATTGAATTTTTTGGTATTCCCACCCGTTTTTGAATGGTCACGAATCTTAATTTATTGCTTTGCAATAAATTAAGATTCTATTTGATTCTGGCTAATTGTCTTTTAAAAAGAAAATAAAATAAAAAGACAATCATATTTTGTGATGGAATATACACAACTGCCTAAATAAATAAGAGTCTCCTCCTTTATAATCTTTATTTCGCAATACCCACCCGTTAAAACTTTACTTACTATGTAGCAAGCCATTATCAATTTATCATAGATTTTGAAAATAGCAACTACTTAGTTTATTTCAATCATTTAGATAATTGCCAAGGCAATGGTTAGTCAAATCGCGAGGGGGTAATCCGCGCAATGATAGTAACTCCAGCCTAAAAAAAGTCGATGCTCTGTCCAACTACCATAGCTGTTCAGCATGGCATCTTTGTCCATCCGTAAACCATCGGATCTATACAATTAAAATATTCATGTTTGAATGCTTTTTCTGATTTTTTATAATATATTTTGTGATACATTATAAAATATATTTTTGTTCAATTAATTAGCAAATTCGGGGGGGACTCGATTTTGTATAGATATTGCCATTCCCGTTAGGACAAAATCAAGAACCAAAGAAGAGTTGTGGCACTTTGCACCTCAACTCTCTTTTGAATTGTATGTCCTGATACACTTGGCTATTTCTATTCACCCAGATAGATAATAAAAATAACCTTGATACGAAGATGTTATAGCGATCGCCTAAAATCAGAATCCTCGAAAAAAGCAATTAGAATTTCTTAGTTTTTTGCGATTTAATAAAGAACCAGATTTTAGTGGCGCGGCGAAGCCGCGCCACTAAAATCTGGTTCTTTATTTTAACTGATGTTATGTGGAAGCTTCTAAGCCCCTCACCCCTAGCCCCTAGCCCAAAGGGAGAGGGGAACAAGAATTCTCTGGGTTTTGCTCCCCCTCTCCTAGAGAGGAGAGGGGGCTGGGGGGTGAGGGAAATCTTCATTTCACATAGCATCAGTAATAATATCTACAAAAAGACAATTATCTGTTCCTTTAGTTCTTCCTAAGCAATACTTATCTCCAAAATCCGAATAAATCTTATAGATCTCTTGCAAATTGGAATTACTTGAAGTATATTAATCGTGGGAATAGGAAATAAACTTAAAGTGCTATAGCTAATGAAAAATGTCAAACAAGCTACAAAGCTCAGCAAATCTCAGAATGGAAAAACTATCCAACTTTTTATAGTATTAATTATATTGACAATTGGAGAATCCAAAATCTTTTCTTCACTAGTACTAGCACAAAGCAATGCTGTTGGTCTTGCTATCTCAGAAAGTAATAAGGTAGCCTCAGCTACAGCTACCTATGAAGATTCTGGAAATCCAAATGTGAAAATTAATGCTACATCTAATGATGTGAAAATTAATATTACGCCTAATGATACCTCTACTAAAGATTTGACAATTAACAATAATGATTTGTTATTTGAGGATGATCTAATAGAAACAGATACTTCTTTAATTGATTTATTAGTTGATTTAGATTAGGAAATCCTCTTAGAGTCTGATTTTTAAATATAAATCTTTCTCAGTATATTTCATGTCATTGATAACAGGTTGCTTAGAAAAACTAAGTAACGAAAGAAACATTTTAAACAGCAAAATATAAATTTTCAACTCCCCTGCTATATTGCTTATGGATAATATATCTGAAACAGAGTTATTTACTATAGAGGTAGAATACGATAATGAAAATTTATCGATTGATATCTACAACTCCATAATTAAAACTGTTACTGAATTTAATGGTTTGCAACTGCTCCTCATTTCTGGAGATGGTCAATTGCCTATAAAAGAAAGAAATATGTCAGATTCTCCACTATCTATATCATATGTATTGAGTTGTAAGAATCAAGTTTCTAAGCTAATTGCGGCTGGTGAATATAGCTCAGCATTTCTATCCCTATGGCAATTTGCTGAGCATTTAATGGAAAGACTCACAAAACAAACACCGATACCAACAGAGAGTGTATCGAGTATTTTGATGATTCATCATCTCTATCAACAGTCTATAATCTCTCTGGAACAATTTGAAATTGCGATCCATCTAAATTCCCTTCAGGATAGATTATCTAAGAAATATTCTAAAAATCTAGATATAAAACAAGACATAGATAAACTATGGGATCTAGTCGATGATTTTATTGCCTTAGAAGTTCGAGGCTATCCATAGAAATATAGAAAGCCTAAAATGAAGATGTGTAAGAAACCATTTAAGAATTACTTGCTGTGGTCAAAAGTTCTATGAGATCCCCCTCAATCCCCCTTAAAAAGAGAATTTGAATTCTCCCCCCTTTTTAAGGGGGGCTGGGATCGAAACTGATTCAAGATGTACTAACCCCAGAACAACAAGCAACGTTTACTGCGGAATTAAAAAAGGGCGATCGCATTGCTGCTTGGCGACCAATGAACCTCTCGAAAGCACAAAGGGAAATCATCATTGCCATCGATAAGAGTGCTAGAGAGGAAACCTTAGAGATTCTGACTGCTAGTATTCCGAAATGACTCTTGTTAATAACTCCAAACATTTAATTGGCAAAGCTATATAAATCGCTTTCAAACTCCCGTCAAAATCAATCTCAAGATCTACTAACTCTCCTGGGATTATTGGCATCAAACTGCGATAAATACTGGCAGAAAATTTATAAACTTTACCGCATTTAGTGCGAACATAGCCTTGCTGAGATTCGATACTATACTGAACAATTCTACCTTCCATATCCAAATCTCCGAATTAAGATATTATCCTTATATAATTGACAACATAAAGTTTATTAGATTTTCTTTTATCTATTTCTCAATTGAGATTTTCTTAGCTATTGAATTTCGCCATTAGCCCTAGACAATATTTTGACTAACTCTCATCTTAATTTTACTTTGGGTTATTTCTAAAGATAGTGCTTACCAAAAAAAACAGTAGCGCCCTAGATTCAAAGTTGTAAGCGGAAAGTTATACATTTGGGATATCTAAGGCAATCACGGCTATAACAAGTTACGCAACAGTGAAAGACTCTGTAACAATCGTAAACATGATTTTTTGTTAATAAAAAATAACTGCTAAAAATAAATAAGTTTATACGTCCCTATTCCTAAGAAAAGTGACGCAAAACAAAAATAAATTAACAGAGTAATGACAATTTTAATAAATACAGCACTCTTTTAATAAGGTGTCCCCACCCGTAGGATAAACTTTCTAACTTTGTTAAGTAAGTATTTCTACAGTTCTCAACATGTAGCAAGTTTTGCATTATTTGAATTGTATTCCTATTCCCAGAAGCAAGTTTAGCATGAATATTTGAATTACACAACCTTCTAATTCAAATATTTTCGCAATGCTTAGCTTTACTAGAAAAAGCCACAGGGTTTTCTTCCATTATCAAAGATCATTGTCTTTTGGAATGTTGAAGCCACAGGCTCAAATAGTTTTATGGTCACTCTGTTTATTTCTGCCATTGTTCGGATCTCTATGCGTTGCATTTCATCCTTGAACTGGCTGCGAAATTATTGTATGTGGTAAAGGCAAGAATTGAGTAGCGGCGTGGAGCGCCACCAACCAATTCTTGCCTTTACCACATACAACAGCGATCCATTGCGAGGTTTGGGTAAAATAGCTAAAACCCCATGGGAGCTTTCAGTAGAAATAATGCAATGAGCGATCGCCAATCATCTCCTAATCCTTCTAAATCCCGAAAATTACCACTTAAATTCATTCTGATTGGTCAGTTTGTGATCTTGATCGTTGGTATATCAGGATTAATGGCATGGTTATCTTGGCAAAGTGAGCAGAAGATGATCGCCAACTTAGTCGGAAAACTACAAAATGAAGTTAGCGATCGCATCAAGCAAAAGCTCTCTTCTTATCTGGAGACTCCCCACCTAATCAATAAAATTAATGCCGATGCAGTGCGGCAAGGAACATTAAAAACCCAAGGCAAAGCTAGTGAGATTTATCTCTGGCAACAGATTCAAAATTTTCCTACGGTTTCTTGGATCTATTATGGAGGTGAAAAGGCAGGAGGATTTGTGGGAATTACTCGCCTAGACAAACAGCAAAATCCCACGCAGTCTTTCCAATTAGCGATCAATGTTGGCGGATTTCGGCGTTACTATTACAACCTAGACGCACAGGGAAATCGTCGTGAACTTAGGGGGAAGTCAGAGTTCTATGATGCCCGTCAACGCCCTTGGTATCAAGCTGCTTTGCAAACAGATCAGCCTATTTGGAGTCCAATTTATCAAGATTCCACTTTGCCTGAGCAAGTGATTACAGCGAGTCTACCTGTATATAATGCTGATGGAAAGAGAATAGGTGTCTTAGGAGCGGATCTGTCTCTAGGAGATATTAGCCAGTTTTTAGATGGATTACAAATTGGCAAGTCGGGAGAAGCATTTATTCTAGAACCTTCAGGATTATTGGTAGCTAGCTCGAATGGAGAAAAGCCCTATGAACCTAGCAGTGATCCACAAAAATTACAGAGATTGCCTGTTAAGAATATTAAGCAACCAATGATTCGAGATGCGGTGGGGTATCTAGAGAAACAAATTGGAAGCTTAGATAACATCAGCTCTGAACAGAATTTTAAGTTTTCTACTGAGGGGAAAAATATTTTTTTTAAGGTGTTACCCTACCGAGATGAGCGCGGGATTAACTGGTTAATTGCCGTGGTAATGCCCGAATCTGACTTTATGGAACAAATTGATATCAAGCGACAAAACACAATTTTGCTCGTTTGTCTATCACTAGCGGGTGCGATCGCTTTAGGTGTTTTGACGACTCAATATATTAATAAATCATTACGCCGTTTAACTTTGGCAAGCCAAGCCTTGGCAAATGGAGAATTAGATCGAGAAGTTCCCTCAGCAGCCATTACTGAATTGAATATTCTCTCGCAATCCTTTAATCAAATGGCGACACAGTTAAAACAGTCTTTTGCGGAGTTTGGCAAGATTAATGAAAACTTGGAATTGCGAATTCAAGATAGAGTAAAAGAATTACAGGAATCTGAAAATAAGTTTAGAAATTTAGTGTCCAATTTTTCAGGGCTTGTCTATCGTTGTAATTGCGATCGCGATTGGTCTATGGAATTCATTGGCGGTGCAGTTACAGAGCTAACAGGCTATCTTGCGGAAGAATTCATTGCTAATCAAGTTCGTAGTTGGACAAGTATTATTCATCCTGAAGATCGAGAAACTGTAAAAAGAGTTATCAATGAAAGTCTAACTTGTCACGAACCCTTTATTTTAGAATATCGAATTATTGATTCTCAAGGTACTATTCGCTGGCTATATGAAAAAGGTCAGGGAATATTTACAGAAGAGGATCAATTGTTGTGGATTGATGGTGCGATTTTTGATATTAGCGATCGCAAACAAGTCGAATCAGAGCTTTTAGAACGTGTGCATTTATCAATTTTGATGGCTGAAGTTGGCTCTGCATCTACACAGCTAAATACCTTAGAAGAAGTTCTCCAAGCCTTTGTCGAATCCCTATGGCGACATATGAACATCTCTTTTGTGCAGATCTGGACAATCAATGCTTTTGGCGATGACTTAAATTTACAAGTCAGCACAGGAAACTATAACAAATCAGATAGCGATCGTCTCAGTAATCTCATCAAAAGAGAGCGGATATGGTCAGTTACTCAAGGAAGATTTCAGCCGCTTTTAACCGATCAAATTGTGGCAGATTTAAGCGAATCCGATCGATTGTGGTTGCAAGAGCAAGGAATTGTTTCGTTGGTAGGACATCCACTAATTGTCAAAGGCAAAGTCATCGGAGTGATCCTGATGATTTCTCAGTTTCACTTAGACATGGATGTCCAGAATATCGACTTGATCGCCAATGCGATCGCCATAGGTATTGATCATAAACAATCAGAAGAGCGATTGAGAGTGACCAATGCCGAAATGAAAGCTTTATTTGCGGCGATGGATGAAGTGATCTTAGTCCGCGATCGCATGGGACGCGTACTCAAAATCCCTCAAACCCGCAGACAATCAGTTTTTCTAGATGATAGTAAGGTAATAGGCAGACTCCCTTCAGAATTATTTTCCCCTGAGCAAGCTAGCCTCTTCTCTGGTTATATACAGCATGTTTTAGAAACCCAACAAGCTCTAAATGTTGAGTATCTGCTCTCCCTCACCGATCAACCGATTTGGTGGAATGCCAGCATCTCTCCCATTGATACAGAGACCGTGGTTTGGGTCGCTCGCGATATTACAGAGAGCAAAAAAGTCGAACAACAACTCAACCAAGCAAAACAGGCTGCCGAGGCTGCTAGCAAAGCCAAAGGTCAATTTTTGGCAAGTATGAGCCATGAACTCCGAACACCGTTAAACGCGATTTTAGGATTTGCTCAATTAATGGTGCGTGACACATCACTCAAAGACAATCATCGCTCCTATCTCAAAATCATTCATGACAGTGGCGAACATCTACTGGAATTAATTAATGATGTTTTAGATATGTCAAAAATCGAATCAGGAAGGATTACGCTCAACATCACTAGCTTTGATCTGTATCATCTCCTCGATACCTTGGAAAAAATGTTTCGCCTTAAGGTTAATGATAAATCTCTACAACTGTTGTTTAGGCGATCGTCTCAAGTCCCGCAATGGATTAACACTGATGAAGGAAAACTGCGCCAAATCTTAATTAACTTGTTAAGTAATGCCATAAAATTCACTAATCAAGGCTCGATAATTCTATCTATTGATATAGAATCAAACTCCAAACTAGAATCTCTAATCCAAGAGAAAACTCCAACCATCTTAAAATTTACCGTAGAAGATACTGGTGAAGGTATTCCTGCCAATTATTTAGGGAAAATATTTGAAGCCTTTGAACAGACGGAGCTAGGCAAGAGAACTGCGGAAGGAACAGGGCTAGGTCTTCCCATCAGTCTTAAATTTGCCCAATTTATGGGTGGTGAGATTACGGTTAGTAGTCAGTTAGGTGAAGGCAGCATTTTTAGGGTTTATCTTCCAGTCAATGTGTCAGCATCTCCTTTACCGTTAAGGCAAACTAGCGATCGCTATATTATCGGTTTAGCCCCCCACCAGCCAGAATATCGGCTTCTAGTTGTAGAAGACCGATGGGAAAGTCGGCATTTACTAGTAAAAATACTAGAAGCAGTGGGCTTTAAAGTCCGCGAGGCTGAAAATGGGGCGGAGGCGATCGCCATTTGGGAGGAATGGCAACCACATCTAATCTGGATGGATATGCGAATGCCTGTGATGGACGGATATGAAGCCACACGCCAAATCAAAACCTATTTAAAAGGACAAGCCACCGTAATTATTGCCTTAACCGCCAGTGCCTTAGAAGAAGAAAAAGCCATTATCCTCTCCGCAGGTTGTGATGATTTTGTGCGTAAGCCTTTTCGAGAAGCACTAATTTTCGATAAATTAGCTGAGTATTTAGGTGTAACTTATTTATATGAAGATGAAAGCAATCGCCAAATTACGGATAGAGATACAGATGATCTAGAAACTTTAGCCGCAAACCTTAAAATTTATTTATCGCAAATGCCTGACAGTTGGATCAGGCAACTACATCAAGCAGCCACTCTCGCAGACAATGACTTAATTAGTGAACTGCTCAAATCTATACCAGAAAGTAATACAGTTTTAATTCATTCTTTAATCAGTCTTGTCGATAATTTTTGTTACAATCAAATCATGGATTCATCCCTGCAAGCTTTTAACAAATAGTTAAATAATCGCCCTATGGATACGACTAAATAATGACTAGAAATTATAGTGGCGATATATTAATAGTCGATGATATGCCAAATAATTTGCGCTTTCTATCGACAACTTTGACCGAGCAAGGCTATAAAGTCCGTAGCGTCACTGAAGGGTTAATGGCGCTGACTGTTGCTGAAGCTGCCAAACCAGATTTGATTTTGCTAGATATTATGATGCCGAATATCGACGGCTATGAAGTTTGTCAGCGACTAAAAGCTAACGAGCAAACCTGTGATATTCCTGTGATTTTCTTAAGCGCTTTAGATGAAGTATTGGATAAGGTGAAAGCTTTTAATGTTGGTGGTGTGGACTACATTACTAAACCATTTCAACTAGAAGAAGTCTTAGCTCGAATTCAAACCCATTTAAGTTTAAGATTTGCTCAAAAAGAGATTAGCCAACTAAATTCCGAACTCGAACAGCGTGTACGACAGAGAACCGCCCAGTTAGAACAGGAAATAGCTGAGCGCTTGCAAGTCCAAGAGCGCCTATTACATCTAGCCCTGCATGATGTGCTAACAGGACTGCCCAATCGAACTTGGTTTATGAAGCGCTTGGAGCAGTTACTGCAACAGGTTAACCAACAGGCAGGCTACCGTTTTGCAGTTTTGTTCTTAGATTGCGATCGCTTTCAAGCGGTTAACGACTCTCTAGGACACTTAGTTGGCGATCAGTTATTAGTATCGATCTCCAGAAGAATTGAACTTTGTTTAAAACCGGGGACAATGCTTTGTCGTTTGGGGGGAGATGAGTTTGCCATCCTGTTGCAAGATACCGAAAAGGCTTCTGATGCCATCAAAGTCTCTAATGACATCCTGCTTGAATTAGCAGCACCCTTTCAAATTGGAGACTATCAAGTATTTACGAATGTCAGTATTGGCATTGCCATGGGTAGTGATATTTATAAACAACCCGAACATATTTTGCGTGATGCAGATACAGCTATGTATCGGGCTAAGGCAAATGGTAAAGCTTGCTATCAAATGTTTGAGCAAACTATGCATAGCCGCGCACTGCATAACTTTCAGTTAGAGTCCGATCTCAGACATGCCTTAGAACGTCATGAATTGGTGGCTTATTATCAGCCGATTATTAATTTAGTTAATAACCAAATAGATTCTTTTGAAGCCTTAGTACGTTGGAATCATCCAGAAAAGGGACTAATTGATCCCAGCAAGTTTATCCCAATCGCTGAAGAAACAGGGCTAGTAATCGCGATCGACTTATTTATTCTGCAACAATCCTGTCAGCAGCTACGTAGCTGGCGAGATGAAGGTATTGCCGACACGTCCTTAACGATGAATGTTAATCTGTCTGTGAAACATTTTATGAGTTTTGATTTGCTGGAGCATATTGATCGTGTTCTTCAGGAAACAGGAATTATAGGAAATTCTTTAAGGCTAGAAATCACCGAAAGCGACATTATGGAGAATGCTGAATTTGCTGGCAAAATTATCTCCCAACTACGCGATCGGCAGATTAAATTGAGCATTGATGATTTTGGTACGGGTTATTCTTCATTGAGTTATCTGCATCGACTCCCCATTGATCATCTCAAAATTGATCGCTCCTTTGTGATGAGAATTGGCAAAAATGGCAAAAATACAGAGATCATTAAGGCGATTATTGCATTGGCGAAGAGTTTGGACATGTTTACGATCGCTGAAGGTGTAGAAACTCAAGATCAACTCGATCAGATCCGCGAATTAAAGTGTGAGTTTTGCCAAGGATATTTATTCTCTAGACCCGTTGAAGCATCTCAAGCTAGAAATTTATTGATTGCAGGTTTTTAATTTTGAAACAATTAGAAACTGATGTTACGTGAAAGTTCCCAAGACCCTCACCCCTAGCCCCTCTCCCAAAATGGGAGAGGGGAACAAGAAATTAGTCCTACTCCCCCTCGCCCTTCATGGGAGAGGGGGCTGGGGGGTGAGGGCGATCTTCGTTCCACGTAACATCAATTAGAAAGTAATTCTTAAAAGATTTCTAAGGTGATTGATTTTTAACCCATTTCACCCATTGCACAAACGATCGCCAGCCATTGAGATTATGCAACTGGGGAGCGCGAGCCGAAACTAAACTATCAACCGATCGCAACGCCGCAAATTGTAAACCTAAAAAGCTATCGACTGCGGCATAGGAATTCCCTAACGTTGCGGCTCCCGATGCATAGACTCTACCATCATCATTACGAAACTCAGCAATCTCAAAGTCATTAGTCACATTTAATCTACCCAAAGCATTGATCGGTATCTGATAGCAATCAAGCAAATCGGCATAAATTGGATTAGTTTGCACCTTCGCATCTAAACCTGTGGCATCAATAATAAAATCGGCGGTTAACTGCAAAACTCCTTCCATTTGGTGCGGACGGATATAGGTAGCAGTGCGCCGATCTGGGAGTTGTTCCACCTTTTCGACAGCCCCAAAGGTAATTTGATACCAACCTTCATTTAAGCCAGTTTGCACAATCTGTTTCCAGTCACGGCGATCAGCTGTAGTTGTGCCGCCCCAATCCTTGAGCAAAGTTTGTCGAGTCTGCGGATCAGCCTCTTCAAGAACAGCGCGTAAATCTCCACCCCAACAAGCCTTGGGCCAGTTAAATGGCTGAAATTCGTAATGGTTTTCGACGGGACGTTGAGTATGACCGTAACTATTGCCTTGCGCTTTCGGCGATCGCATCAGGTGCAAGAGATTAATTTTTTGCTGTGGCGATCGCTGACGCACTTCATGAATACGCTGCACGATCCGCGAGGCAACAATGCCACGTCCACGGATTAATACAGTCCCGCCATGACTTTCTAGATGTTGATAAATATGTTCATGCTCCTCATAGCCATTGACCACGGCGCGAAAGTCTTCTGTCTGGCTACGATAGGCTTGCAAATCTGGCAAGAACTGAATAGCTGCATAACCCATCGCTAGATGTAGATATTTGGCAACTAAAAAAGCATGATAACCCTGCCCAAGCGAATAGGCGATCGCATAGCGTCCATCATTGGTTTTCCGTAGCGATCGCACTCGCCCATAACGATAAATCTGATCCCAACCAATTCGACGAACCTCGCGATCGATGGAGTCAAACACATTTCCAGATCTCGGTGTATAGGTTTCCGCTAAATCAGGTTCCGCAAACACCTGCCAAAGATATTGGCAAGCCTGATTAATCTTGCCACGAGTGAAATCATGCCAAGCCTCACGCCATGCATAACTAGGAAATCCCCAAATATTATCTGGACAAGAATCAGAATTAGAGCGCAACCTCTCATATAAAGGAATCTGTGAATTGAGACAGAGCCGTTTATACCGCGCATAGGGTTGAGGCTCCAAACCTAACGCCACAATTTGATCAGCCGCCACCCCAAAAATCCGTAGATAATCCACCCAAATATAACTTCCCAATCCTCCTCCGATCGCTCCGTAAGTTGTTTCATGCACAGGCAGCCCTGTTCGATGTAGCGACTGCACTTCCACGACTGGCAATTGAAAGAAGTCGGGCGGGAAATTTGACGAACCAGCTACACTAGGCTGAGTGATATTCGCGTGGGGTAAACCTGTTTCGGGATTAAATAAAATTGTGGGCGGAGCAGATGATAGCTGAATGGTGTTATTGGGTGATCCAGTAATCACCGTTTTACCTAAAGCCGACCCATCAAAGGCGATCACTATTTCATATCGTCCAATCGTGAGGCGATCACCAGTGGCTAGCACCTTGCGAAGTTCCATTCCCCGCCCAACTAAAATCCCATTAACTAAGATTCCATTAGTACTATTTTGATCGATAACTACTACATTTCCCTGCTCAAAAATTAGCAAAGCATGGTATCGAGACACTGAGCGATCGCCCAATATCAACTGTGATACTTGATTTCCATCTAGATTCTCTGGCAATGAAGTTTCGTCTTTACCAATGGCGATCGGTAAATCCAATTGCAAAGATTGCGGCTGACTGGTGGTTATTTCTAACCAACTTAATTGAACAGAGATCTGCATAGGTTTCAAATCTTTATAAAACAGATTGTGACGGTAAAATACTGCTAGCTGCTCCCGCTAGCGAAGTACCACACCAAGGACATACTAAGGCAATTCGCTCATAGGGAGAAATTTTGGCACATTTTAAATTGGGGCATTGCAATCCATATACATGATCGGGATTTTGCGAAATAAGTGCTTGACTTGGTAGATCAATTTCAATATTTGTGACTTGTAATATTTGTTGACCTAAAGCGATCGCACTATTAGTTTTTAATTCAACTTCCCCACTCAATAACCTTTGCCCATCAACTACAGGAGGATTAGACTCGCGCATATTTCTCATCCAAAAGCTCTGCTTTTGTGGATCGAAATAAATTACCGCATGTAACCCTGAAACTGTGGGATGCGTCAAAACTAAATCGCACCGAGCAGGATCGCGCCCAATTCGAGTCATTGTCAGACCAATCCTATAACTTTTGGTAATCCCTGCTTCTACCCAAGCCAAAGTTAGTTCTGACATAATCACTTACAAAGCCAAAGCTGTTTGATTTCAAATATATAGCAATCCTCAAGTAAGAGCTAGCAAATGGGGCAACCACGGAGGGATTGCCCCTACCCCGTAAATTTTAACGTCAGTTCGACGAAAGCGAAAAATGGTAAGAATCGCTAAGCGATTCTTACCATTTTTCGCCATTTGCGGCGTGCGAAGCACGCCGCAAATGGCTATATCGAACTCACGTTAAATTTTAGATCTCGTAGGGGCTGCGCCCCCGTGCCAGCCCTAGACTTATAGCTGTCGCCATTCTTGTTAGGACATAAAACCCAAATAGTGTGAGGCGGCGCAAAGCGCCGCCTCACACTATTTGGGTTTTGATTTGTGGCTATAGCTATATGACATCGCTGGAATTCCTTCCACGTAACATCAGTTATGAGATTAAATAGTTGATAAGAGTGCGTCCCTTCGGGACGCACTCTTATCAACTATTTAGAATTAAGATATGACTCCTACATTAATCGGAAGATGGCAAACTCGGATCTTACTGTTGGGAACATTGGGAGTACTCGTCACCATTCCCTTTAGCCTCAATGGTGATCCGCTCTATTTTCAAGTTCTCCTCGCGATCGCCGTTTTAGGATGTATGTGGGATATCGTTTACAACCAATTGCAAACCCTCCGTTGGGATCATGATTGGTCAGCGATTTTGCAATTAGCCTCAGGGATTTGGGAAGCCTTTTTCTTTTATGTTCCCTTCAAGTTTTTGATTAGTAGTATCTTAAAAATTGGCTGGTTAAATACCGACATTCCCCTCGACAAGTTTTTACTCCACTATTCCTGTATTTGGCTAGCTGTATTTACAGCCTCACAAACGCTCATGCGAGTCATCTTTCCGCGTTGGCGATTTTATGGCGGCGAATGGTTTAAAACCAGAAAGCGCTAAAGATTGTTGCAAAGCAACAATCTTTAGTGCTTTCTGGTGTAAAAACAAATGGAACGCGAAGCGTTCCATTTGTTTCGTGTTTAAGCTATTTAGCTGATGTAAAAATCATGCTTATTTGAGACTCTAAAAACAGCAACATAGATGTTTCGTTAAGCCCATTTGCAGCGAGATTTAAACTAACAAGTTTGGATCTCGCTATTTTTTTGCTGTTTTTATAGAGTTTTTGAAAAAATATAGCTACTTGCGTAAGCTTATTTATTGCAAGTTAGTATAGTAACATAAAATGGAAGATCTGGTCAGAATTTTTTGTCTTTATGGATGCAACCCTTATTCGTCAACTTGTATGGCTAGACTATCGATTAGCTCTGCTGTTTCTTGTTTTTATCCCCTTCGGTTTATTAGTCTGGGCTTTACGAAGTGATAGTGAAGCTATCAAGCGATCGCTACTTTTATACTGGCGTGTTGCGAGTTTGGTACTAATTACGATTTACTTAGCGATCGGTAGTTTAGGCATATCTTATATATCAGGAATTTTGGCTGCGATTTTAATCGTTCTCGCGCTTTGGTTTTGGCAAGATCTCAATGAGGATATTGAAGCTTCACGCAAAAGTCTTACCCCTATTTATTTGGGATGGCGCTGGGCGACAACGGTTTACTGCTCTCTAAGTGCCGTATTTCGGCTAATGTTCGCTAATTGTGCATTTATGAATGTTGAGCAATTAAGCGATATTTGCAAAATTTGGTTTGAGCCACCGCTAAGCTTTAGCACCACATTTCATAATGGTGTACCTGTTGAAAACTTGGCATTTGCGGGTGCGGTTGGGGGAATTGTTTATATCTTGTATTTATTTGTATTTCTTGCTTTTAGCCTACCGAAAACAGGTCGAATTGCGTTTCGTGACTAATGTACAGCGCTTTGCGCTTCAATTAAAACCATAAAAAAAGGGTTGCTTCGCAACCCTTTTTTTACCAGAAGAGGGCGCATAGCGCCCTCTCTTAGTTTCTGTACTGATTGGGATAACGCACCCTTGCACCTGCCCACAGCAACTTTTGCCGCAAAGCTTGATAGTAGGAATATTCTTCTCGAAGGACAATAAACTGCGCTTGACACTCTGACATCTGGATATCTACTCTCTGCCCAGGAAAAATTGACGTAGCAATTACGCCATCCGTCCATAGTTTTAAACTAAAGTCATCCGTAGACAGAGGCCAAATGCTTACAGTTAATTTGGGCGGAATCACGATCGCTCGACTCGATAAGCTCAAAGGACAAATCGGTGTAATCGCGATCGCGTGCATTCCTGAATGCACAATCGGTCCATTCGCCGCCACAGTATAAGAAGTTGAGCCAGTGGGAGTCGCCACAATTAACCCATCACCATGATATTGATCGACCACCTCACCATCAATTTCTAGTTCTAGAGCCGCCGTGACCATGCGATCGGGCGAAGCTGGCTTCACACACATCTCATTGAGACATAAAAAGGGACCACAGGGCTGACCTAAGCGAGTGCCTAAGCCCTCATCCACAGTTACCACTTTTGCCTCTAACATCATTCGTCGCTCGATCGCAAAGCGATCGGACAAAAGCCGTTCCCAGATTTCGACAGTATTTTCACATTCCTCAATCGAATGCGTGAGAAATCCCAAATGCCCCCCAACATTAATCGCTAAAATCGGAACCTCAAGTTTTGCTAAATATCTAGCTGCACCTAAAGTTGCACCATCTCCACCTAAGACAATCGCAAGATCAATATCTTGGTGCATTGATTCGAGGAATACAGGATAGGGATTATCAGTTGCGCCTGTTGGACCAATTAATACTTTGACCCCAAGATTTTCTAACTCACAGCTACATCGCTCAGCCCACACTTTGCCAATTTGGCTACCCGCCTTATAGGCAATGATTGCTTTACTAATCTTCACAGGTTCCCCTCAAATTGGGATTAATGGTTGGCAAACTTCACTCTAAACATCACGAGCTAAATCTTGCGCTACAGGATTTAGCTCGTGCCACAAGATTTAGCTTTTATATTTAATTGCACTTAGCTACTTAACCTAATTCTAAATCTCTATGTCAACTCTTTATTTAACGTGAGTTCTATAGCTGTCGCAAAGCAAAACCCAAGAAGAGAATGGCGGCGCTTCGCGCCGCCATTCTCTTCTTTTGTGCTAACACAATCGACAGCAGTATATATAGCCATTTGCCTCGTGCGAAGCTCGAGGCAAATGGCAGAAAATGTCTCTTTTGGGATCAGTTTTGATCAGTATTGTCGTAATTGTTATGAATATTTTTCAATTCATGAAAATTAATGATACAAAAAACAAATTTTTGAGCTAAGATTTGACACTAGGTAAAATTCTTGGTGTGAAGGGTAAGTCATGAGTCAGGCAGGATTTGGCGATTCATCATCACAAGAGAGCATTAGTTCATCAATGCCAGAGCCGCAAACCCCGCTTCAGAGTGTATCTCCGAATGTAATCGGTGAGCCAACCACTCTGTTTAACGCCTTGCCAAGACAAGTCTTAGAGCAAGAGCTACAGTTTTGCAATGAGCGTAGTCAGCAAGCGCAAATTTTGTTGCGTCAAGCCCAAGAACAACTGCAACTGTCGCAGTTAGTCATTCAAAGACAGGAAACCCTCACCCAAACCCTGCAATCACGTATCGACCAACTGGAAAGCGAGTTGCAAGATGTGCATACTAATTGTGATGAATTGCGCGATCGCCTCAAGCGTCAACAACATCACACCTCACAACTCAAAGCAGCCCTCGAACGCTGCCTCGACACTTCAACACCTGCACCTAATGACATGGCGCTTAATGACATGGCACTTTCTGCCTTAGAGTCTTGGTCGATCGCCAAACTTGCCGACGAAAAGATTACTCCCGTTGAGGCGAGCCATGATTCTCCTATGCAGAATGTAGTCAAAATCGTACCTGCACCTCAACCAATTGAGCTAGATTCACATCAAGAACTGAAGCCATTTATTTCAGAATCACAATCCCTTGAAGTAGAGGAACCTGTCCAGTTATCCATGCCTGCTAAGACGCAAGCAATTTCGCCTTTGATTGTGAGACCACATAAAGCTTCGCAAGGTTCGCCGATCGCCCCTAACTTACCAGCGTTACAGGTGGTTACGGAGCCAAAGGAACAATCTATAGTTAATTGGCGCATTGAAAAACAGCCCGATCATCAGGCGATCGCTGCTATAGGTCAAAATACGACCACCGACGAATCAGCTAGCTCTCTAATTTCTTCAAGCTCTGCTGTAACCAACTCATCAATGGCTTCTACTGTTGCTATGCCCAAGTTTATGCAGGCTCTGTATGGTAATGCAAATAGTCCTGTTAACGAAGGAAGAGAAGAAGATACTCAGCTAGCGATCGCTAATGCTAACCCACGTAAAGCAGTGACTTCTCTGGCGGCTGTACAACTTCCTCAGTTTCCTCCTTTGCCACGCCGATGATTGGTTTCCTGCGTGGTGCGATCGCGGCTTGTAAAGCATCGGATAGTTCTCGAAAAAATACGCCTTCCTATTGGCTCACCCTTGATGTTCAAGGTGTAGGTTACGATATCCAAATCACGGCTAGCACTGCGAATAAGTTGCCACTCGTGGGAGAAGAGACGCAAATATTTACGCATCTCATCGTCCGTGAAGATCAAATGACTTTGTTTGGTTTTCCTACTCTCGCCGAGCGTGAGCTATTTCGCCAACTAATCAGCGTTTCAGGTATTGGCACTCAAGTTGGTTTGGCTTTGTTAAACAGTTTAGGAATTCAAGATCTCGTTAAGGCGATCGTTTCAGGCAATACAAGAGTATTAAGTTTAACCCCCGGAGTCGGCACAAAAACGGCTGAGAGACTTGCCCTAGAACTCAAAACCAAACTTGCTGACGGTCGCTTAGCGCAAGTTGGGGCAACGCGATCGCTAGGTAATACTTTAAGTGTGGCTCTACAGGAAGAGTTAGAAATGACTTTGTTAGCGCTAGGTTATACACCCGCCGAAATTAGCAATGCCCTCAATGAGATCGCCAGTTTACCGATTCTTGCCAAAACTCAAGATATCGAAGCTTGGATTAAAGAGGCGATCGCGTGGCTTTCTCGATAGACAACCCTGCTCAAGCCCACTTTTCGCTTCCGTCGAACTGACCTTAAAACCTTTGCAAAGCAATGGTTTTAAGGCTTTTACTAAGGATCGTTCACTCGATAACTACTGTAAAAAAGCGCTATAGCAACGCAAGAGATGGATAGGACAAATCAAAACCAAAAAGATGAGTGGCGGCGCGAAGCGCCGCCACTCATCTTTTTGGTTTTATGTCCTAAGCAAAACTTACATTGCTATATGATTCATTTTCGTCTCTAGACAAGTCCATTCTTCTTAAACCAATCCTGTAGACGCTTCCAGCCATCTTCTGCTTCGACTTGACGATAGGAAGGACGATAATCAGCATGGAAAGCGTGAGGTGCATCGGGATAAACTACGATCTCGGAATTGTTACTGCAACCCTTGAGCTTTTCGCGCATTTTCTCAACCGTATCCAGAGGAATGCTCGTATCTTTACCACCGTATAACCCCAGAACTGCTCCTTGTAAATTCATGGCGATATCAATGGGATGCTTTGGCGTAAGTATTGTTGATTCACCAACCAGTCGCCCATACCAAGCCACACCTGCCTTAACTTGGGGATTGTGAGCAGAGTATAACCAAGTAATCCTACCGCCCCAACAAAAACCTGTAATCCCCAACTTTTGGGGATCTCCCTTCGCCGATGTAACTGCCCATGCTGCGGTGGCATCAAGATCGGACATAACTTGTGAGTCAGGGACTTGACTAACTACTTTGCGAATCTCAGTAATATCTGTCAACTTAGACACATCCCCCTGTCGGTAAAACATTTCAGGGGCGATCGCTAGATAACCTAATTTAGCAAGGCGACGGCATACATCTTGGATATAAGCATGAACTCCAAAGATTTCTTGAATAACTAAGATCACAGGAAAATCTTTGCCCAAAGTTGGTCTAGCTCTATAGGCAGGGATCGTGCCATCTTTGACAGGGATTTTGACTTCACCTGCGACGAGCCCCTTGTTGTCAGTGGTAATTACTTTCGCGGAAATTGGCTGCACGGCGATCGCAAAGCCCGCCGTGAGGCTAGTAACTGCGATGAATTCGCGTCTGGTAAGTTTTGACATGCAAGTGAACCTTTACAAAAATATAGATGGGGACAAGCCTCGCTTGTCCCCATCTATATTTTGCAACCTAAAACTAAAAATGAGTGTCACCTCAAAACCCATATAAATGAAAGCGGCGCTTTGCGCCGCCTTCATTTATATGATTTGCTGTAGGGTGCGTTAGCCATAGCGTAACGCACGATCCAATGCTAAGTAGGGTGCGTTACGCTGCGCTAACACACCCTACAAGGTGAAGTAAGTAGGATTCACTAAACTATTTGCCAATTTTGACTGGGGTTTTAGTGGCTTTGATCTCATAAATTGCTTTTTCTAGCAAAGAGACTCCTGTCATTTCTTCTGGTTGGGGAACTTGCAAAATTTCTAAAATCGTTGGTGCTATGTCTGCGAGACGACCGCCAGTCTGCTTGAGTCTTACATCAGCACCATGACCATAGATCTTGCGACCTTCACCCTCTACCAAAATAAATGGGACAGGATTGCTGGAATGAGCCGTCCAAGGGTTGCCATGCTCATCACACATATATTCAGCATTACCATGATCGGCGGTGATTAAAGCTGTACCGCCAGCATTCGCAATGCTAGACAGTAGTTTGCCCAAACATCGATCCACATGTTCGAGAGCCTTAACTGTTGCTTCAAAGTTGCCAGTATGACCAACCATGTCGGGGTTAGCATAGTTAATCACAATTAGTGAGTAAATCCTCTTCGCGATCGCCTCCGCAGCGATGCGGGTTACCTCGGTAGCCGACATGGCTGGCTCTTGATCATAGGTAGACACTCGCGGACTGTTGACCAATACCCGATCATCGCCTTCACTAGCTTCTTCCAAGCCACCATCAAAGAAATAGGTAACATGGGCATATTTCTCAGTTTCGGCGAGGCGTAACTGTTTTAGTCCATGTTGAGCGACAACTGGCCCCAGTAGATTAGTTAAGTTTTGGGGCAGGAAGGCAACAGGCACAGGTAAAGAGCTGTCGTACTGGGTAAAAGTGGCATAGGCGAGATGCTCAATAGGTTCGCGTTCAAACCCTGTAAAGTTTTCGGCAACAAGAGCTTGAGTGATCTCGCGGGAACGATCGGGACGGAAGTTAAAGCAAATTACACCGTCACCTGAGGCGATCGCCCCATGGGCTACGCGTGTAGGCGGCAAAAATTCGTCGGTAATTTTGTCTTTGTAGGCGGATTCCAATAAGTCTGTTGGCTCAGTTAGCTCAGTTGTAATTTGATCATTGGTCAAGACTTCATAAGCCTTTTGGACACGATCCCAGCGCTTGTCACGATCCATGACGAAATAACGCCCACTGATCGTGACAATGCGTCCAACACCAATTTTTTTAATGTGTGCTTGTAAAAGCCGAATAAAGTTGATCCCTGAATGGGGCAAGGTGTCGCGACCATCGGTAATCACATGAATGCAGACATTTTCAATGCCTTGGGACTTAGCTAAATCCAGTAGCCCTAAGAGATGTTCAATATGTGAATGTACACCACCATCAGAGCAAAGCCCGATCAGATGCAATTTGCTATGGTTAGCTTTAACCTTTTCACAAACTTGTACTAATACAGAATTTGATAATAACGAGCCATCATCGACGGCATCAGAAATTCTTACTAACTCTTGGGGGACAACTCGACCTGCACCAATATTTAAATGTCCAACTTCAGAGTTGCCCATTTGACCTTTTGGTAAGCCAACATCTTTGCCAGAGGCTTGGAGGAGAGTTTTGGGGTAAGTACTCCACAGACTATCCATGACGGGAGTATTTGCTGCGGTGATCGCATTGCCCTCGGTTTCTTTCCTATATCCCCAGCCGTCCAAAATGATCAGAACCAGTGGAGAAACAGACCCCGTTTGCATAAAAGACAGTTCCTTGTTAAATACATGTTCACTCCTCACTAGGCAATCATACCATCGGAGCAAATTTACGGATTATCTTAACAATACTTGGCAATTTGCGCGATCGCAATGTATCGTAAAAAACTTTTAATTATTCCCAAAATAGCTTTGCTTTATGACAATTGCTGATTTATACAAATACACAAAAGTGTCGTCGCGCTTTTGTGTATTCAAAACCAGACCCAGTAATGCCGAACTGCAAAATGGCTTAGCAATTTTGCAGTTCGGCATTACTGGATTCAAAACTAATTTTGGGGTTTGCCACACCGTGACAGCAGCCCAAAAAATTTAGTTTCATAATGAGATTAGCTAACGTGAATCACCTGATTCTATTTTGCCGATCGCTAACGAATGTATGATGATTACTCTGCAATAAATTCTTTCCTCGGTTAAAAAATTTCCCTCACGAATGGCGCTAATAGTTCAGAAATATGGTGGCTCTTCCGTAGCCGATGCCGATCGCATTAAGGCAGTCCGCGATCGCATTAAGCGGACAGTTGATGCTGGCAATCAAGTTGTAGTAGTGGTTTCAGCGATGGGTAAAACCACTGATGGTTTGGTGGCTCTCGCCGAGTCAGTGACAGCAACGCATACTCAAACCCTCACGGAAATTGCTGCAAAAGAGCGAGAAATGGATCTGCTCTTAGCAACGGGTGAGCAGATCACGATCGCCGCCTTAAGTATGGCATTGCAAGCAATAGGACAACCTGCGATCGCTATGAATGGATCTCAAGTAAGAGTGGTTACGGAGCCAAACCATACTCGCGCCAGAATTTTATACGTAGAACCAGATCAAATTAGATCGGCGCTGGATCTTGGCAAGGTCGTAGTGATCGCAGGATTTCAAGGTGTGGCGATTGATCGAGCCACGGGCTTACCGAGCAATGAAATTACCACTTTAGGTCGCGGAGGTTCTGACACCTCGGCAGTGGCGATTGCGGCGGCGATCGAAGCTGACATTTGCGAAATATATACTGATGTCCCCGGAATTTTGACCACTGATCCACGTATTGTCCCCAAGGCACAAATGCTTGCGGAAATTACTTGCGACGAAATGCTAGAGCTAGCCAGTTTAGGGGCAAAAGTTTTGCATCCACGTTCTGTGGAAATTGCCCGTAACTTTGGCGTAAAAATGTGTGTGCGATCTAGTTGGCTAGATGATGCGGGTACGGTGATTACTTCGCCGCGCATTGGCACGGGCAATCTAAAATCCTTAGAAGTGAATCGTTTTGTAGAGACAGTTTCAATTGATTACGATCAAGTCAAAATTGCGCTGTTACAAATTCCTGATCGCCCTGGGATCGCATCCCAGTTATTCAAATCTCTCGCCGATCAAGGGATCAATGTTGACTTAATTATCCAAGCAGTGCAAGAAACCGAAGGGGTCAATGACATTGCCTTTACGATTCCGCAAAACCAGCTACAACTTGCCGAAGTAGTCACCCGTGGTTTAGAAATTGGCGCAAGTTTAGTCACCGTTGACTCCACCATTGCCAAAATCAGCATTATTGGTGTGGGCATGATCGGACAACCAGGTGTAGCCGCGCAAATGTTCACGGCTCTGGCGGACTCAGGGATCAATATTCAAATGATTTCCACTTCTGAAATTAAAATTAGTTGTGTGATAGCGGCGGCTGATGGTGAAGCGGCGATCGCAGCGATCCAAAAAACCTTCGATGTCCCAGTGCAATCGCATCAAGCCTGTGAGATCGCATCAGAGAGTAAAGCCGATGTTTCGCCTGTGCGTGGGGTCGCGCTAGATCGCAATCGCGCCAGAATTGCCGTGCAGCAAGTCCCTGATCGCCCAGGGATGGCGGCAAAAATCCTTGAGCAGCTTGTTGAGCAGAATATTAGTTTGGATATGATCGTCCAGTCGCAATCCAATCGCGATGTTAATGAAATTGCTTTTACGGTAGCGATCGCTGATCTTGCCAAAGCTGAAACCGCCCTCAAACAATATACTAAAGAGCTTGGCTATGGCGCAGTAACTTGCGATGCTGATATTAGTAAAGTCAGTATTGTGGGAGCAAATATGATCCATCAGTCGGGAATTGCCGCCCGCATGTTTAGTGCTCTCGCTGATTCAGGTATTAATATTGAGATGATCGCTACATCTGAAATTAAAGTAAGCTGTGTAGTGCGCGATCACCAAGCGGAACAAGCACTGAAAGTTATTCATCAAGAATTTAACCTGTCAGGTGATCGCGCAATCGAAGTTCCCAGTGCTTTGAGCAAGTAGTAAATGTGGCACAAAGCGCCATACTTACTAACTAAATACGCTTTAAGATAAGTACATATCCCGCGAGCATTTCTATGTCATCTGATAAATCTGGCGATCGCCCAAGCAATCCGCCCACTGATCCCAAGCAAGCGCCACCTGTACCTAAACAAGAAAATTCTTTTAAAAATTTCTTGTCTGATAACTTGCCTACCGTCACAGTGGCTATTTTGTTGGCAGTTGGTGTAAGAGTTTTTATTGCTGAGCCACGTTATATTCCTTCTAGCTCAATGGAGCCGACTTTATTAATTGACGATCGCTTAATTATCGATAAGCTTTCAATTCGTTGGCGCAAGCCTGAACGCGGTGAAATTATCGTTTTTAATCCACCTAATGATCCCGTTGTGCCTGATGCGTCTAAGGTGTATATCAAGCGAGTAATTGGTTTGCCAGGCGATCGCATCAGTATTCGTGATGGCAAAGTATTTATCAATGATGCGCCTCTAAATGAGCCATACATTGCAACACCGCCAAATTACACTTTGCCAACCCAAGACGATGCTCTCTGCCCTAGATGTTTCCGCCCTGACAATGTGCAATCTAGTAAGGGTTTTCCATTTTTCACAGTGCCTAGTGGTAAATATTGGGTAATGGGGGATAACCGCAATAATAGTTTGGATTCTCACGCATGGGGATTTATGCCCGAAGAGAATCTAGTTGGAAGAGCCATGTTTCGCTACTGGCCCTTTGACAATCGTGTTGGTAATTTAAGCGTTCCTAAATACTAGACCCTCCCCCCATCCCCCTCTATCAATAAGGAGAGGGGGAGAAAGATTTGTCCTCTTATAGAAATTGATACATGTCCACAGAAGTTAAGTCAGATTCGCAAGTTCCCATTAAGCCTTGGTGGCAACAACATGGTGAAACCATTCGTATTTTTATTGTGGCTCTTGCGATCGCCTTATTTCTGCGTGCGTATATTGTCGAGCCACGCTTCATTCCCTCTGGCTCTATGGAGCCAACTTTGCAAGTGGGCGATCGCATCCTAGTCGATAAAATCTCAATGCAATGGCAAGAACCCCAACGTGGCGATATTTTGATTTTCTATCCACCTAAGTCTCCTGCGATTGAAGACAACACTAAAGCTTATATTAAGCGTCTAATTGGAATCGAAGGCGATCTCATTGGAGTACGTGGTGGCAAGGTCTATCGCAATGGGGAAGCACTGAATGAGCCATATATTGCGGAAGCTCCTAAATATATGATGCGTACTGTGACTGTGCCAAAAGGTCATTACTGGATGATGGGCGACAATCGCAATCACAGTAATGATTCACATATTTGGGGATTTTTGCCAAAGGAAAATGTCATCGGTAAAGCGACTATTAGATTTTTTCCTTTTGGCGATCGGTTAGGTTCAATTACAACGAGTAAATAATACCCAACAGAAAATTTACGTGTAGCAACAGTTGGACTTCATCACTTAAAATTGATTAAAGTTTATAGATAAAAAATAAGATGATTTCATTAGCACATGCGCTAAGAATAAAATATGGTCTACATAATGATCCTTCTGATGCTCAGATAAAGAAATGGGTTGATAGAGTTCATTTTTACATAGATACTGAAGGTAAGGCTGGAGAAGAATCTGGGCTGCTTGCTGCAAAGGAAGTTTTCTCAGAATACGGCTCTATGGCTTACTTCTCAGAAGCAGATACCATTTTAGCTTTGCTAGCAGCAGCAGAAAAAAAATGAATAAGTTGCTAGACTTTTTGCGAACAAATGCAAGTGTGTTATTTCCTATTATTACGTTTATTCTAGGTTTTCTATCTTCCAGATTCACGATGACGAAAAAAGAAACAAAAGATCTTGAGCAAAAGTTATTTGAGAACTCCAAAAATCTAATGCTTGCTCAAAATGATAGATTTCAAGATTTTTCATCTGTAATGCACAAATATGCAAGTAAACAAGGAGAACCGACATTAGATGACTTTTATGAAGTATCTACGACTGGAGAGAAGTATTTCTACCAGTTAAAAATTATTAGTGACGCGATTTTAGCAAATCAGGTAGATAAACGTTCACGAGATAATACTTTAATTCCTAAAGTGAGAGAAGCTGTCGAAAAAACTTTGCCCTCTTTCTATGATACCCTAACGAAAATATCTCAGAAACGTGGACTTAATTATACAGGTTGTCTGAAGCGGGAAAACTATGAAAGCTTATACAAGGTTTTAGAAAGATACAATTAAGTTAAGCATAGTTAGTTTTCTTTATTATAGTGTGATCACCAATCTCATAAAAATTATAGTGCGATCGCCAATTTCGTAAAATGCGGCAATGAAACGTAATACACCTAATTTTGTTTAGGGTATTATGCTAAACAGCAAGGTTAATATCATCAAAATCACCTAGATATCAGGAAACAGCGTATGCAAGCAATTTTTCTAAGCCGTCAGGAAGTTGCCCATCGTGCAAGACAATTGTACGAAACCAGCATCCGTCAAAAAGTGGAGACAGAAGAAAATATCGGCAAAATGGTAATCGTCGATATTGAAACAGGTGCTTACGAAGTTGATAAAAATGGCATAAAAGCAGCCCACAATCTGATGGCAAAACATCCCTATGCAAGACTGTTTGGCATTTGTATTGGATACAATGTTGCGGCTTCGTTGGGCGGTGTCATGGAGCGCGTCAATCAATGATTTCTGGTATTGTGACTGATCGACACGCTATCATTTCGTTGACATTTCTGCTGCCAAATAATTCTACATTCCCAATTGAATTTGTCGTAGATACAGGCTTCACCGACTATCTATGTTTACCACCAGAAGCAGTCAGTTTATTGGGGCTACCCTTTCTCTACGATCTACCCGTAAACTTGGCAGACAACAGCGAAGTTTTATTAGCAGTGCATGAAGCAATAATTATTTGGAATGGAGAAGAACGAGAAATCCGTGTACTAGCTACAGGACGAAGACCATTGCTTGGCACTGCTTTACTAGATGAACATGAACTTGTTGTACAGTTCACGGAAGGTGGACTGGTTACGATTGACGAATTGTAGAGTGATCGCAGCTTTAATGCATATTTCAAAAAATAAATACTTAAAAAATTTGAGACAAACTTATGACTACTAAAAAACAACGTTTTTCACAGATTGATTTGCGTAGTGCGTTGCAAATTATAGGGATTAATGAATTAAAAGAATGGCAAATAAAATTCACACCTAAACAAGCTTCAGAATATTATTTGACAAGCGCCCAAAAATTAAAAGCACATTTTGACTTATCCTTATCTGAATCCGCTAAATCATTATTAATTGATGCTATTTTGCTCGAAGCAATTGATAGTTATTCTGCATTAAAAATCTGGAAGGAAGCAAAATTACAAACTGAAAAATTAACTGGAGTGGTTGATTATTTAATCGCTGGACAGGGGAAAGTATATCGATCACCTTTATTATGTATTGTCGAAGCTAAAAAAGATGATTTTGAACAAGGCTTAGCACAATGCTTAACGGAAATGTATGCCTGTCTAACATTGAATCAACCACAATATTCATTTCCTATATATGGCATTATCACTAATGCAACAATATGGAGATTTTATAAATTAAGCAGAGAAGAATGCTACGAGAGTCTAGCTTATTCAGAAACCCAGCTAGCCGATATCCTCGGAATTTTAAATTATTTATTTGCGGATTGTCAGTCTAAACTTTTAAATCACTGAGACTCTTGTTATTGAGATAGCGGCACTGGACAGCTAAATCGTGATCGACGTATTTGAGTCTTTTTTGTCGGTATGAAATGGACGTTTCAGAACCCATCTCACATTAGCTGACCAGTGCCGAGTAAAAATATTGGAGAGATTCTTATGAGGGAACAAAACTCCTTCATCTAGTAATAATTTTAAGTATTTAGAAATGTCTGCTTTTTCCGCAAAGTTCTTGTGGAACTCTACAGGTTTACCACTATAAACCTTGCTTCGGCATATTTTGTTTACAGTTAATCCAAACTAATATTTAGAAATGACGGGCTGATCTAAATTACCAAGCGATAATGTGGTTGCTTTGACAGCATTCATAACTGGTTAGCACTTAAAATACTTAAAGCTACAGTAATTCTCATTATGGAAATTTTGTCTTGATTTAGCTCAGCTTACTGAGAATATTTGTAATAGCTATCCTTGAAAAGCCTATACATTCGTCCAAAATTTGAAAGCCTAGACAAACTAAAAGTCATAATGGGAATTGCTGTATTGATAGAATGTCTTAGTACAGTTCAACTCAGGTGCAATATGTCGCCAATAAGCACCCCACCCAAATTTCAAGTAACCGATCCACCTTTTTGTTGGATTGATTGGGACTAATTTAGTAGATGAACATGAACTTGTCTTACAGTTCATAGAAAGCGGGTTGGTTACGATTGACGGATTGTAGAGCGATCGCCGTCTCATTCAGGCAGACTGTAATGCAAATTGATCTAAGGATTTAGTGTTGGATTTGTTTAATGTAAGCTTATTATGTAAAGAAGCATAAAGTATTGTAAACAAATCGTAATTTTTAAGATGCAAAATAAAGTTGTTGTCGTTGTCGGTGCAACAGGCGGAATTGGTTCGGCGCTTGTCCCAAAATTAGCATCAGCAGGCGCGAAGTTAGTTCTTGTAGCAAGAGATGTCGCCAAGTTGGAAGCACTAGTCAACAATCTCGAAGATGACTATGATATCGAGGCGATCGCAGTTCCTACTGACATTACTAAATATGAGCAAGTTGAAGGAATGGTGCAGCAGGCGATCGCGCAGTTTGGACAGATTGATGTCCTAGTAAATGCCGCAGGTGCAGGCGTGATGAAGCAATTTCTGCGTATTGAACCGCAAGAACTCGATCAAATGCTTGACCTCAATCTCAAGGGCAATTTTTATACCAGTCAAGCGGTAGCAAATGTCATGAAAGATCGCAAGATTGGACATATCTGTAATGTCATTGGTATTCTTGGCAAACATCCGATGGCGATGGCGGCAGCTTATTGTGCATCAAAATTTGGGGCGATCGGATTTAGTAAATGTATGGCTGATGAACTTCGCCGTTTGGGGATTAAGGTAACTCTATTCTATTTCGGAGGAATTGATTCGCCATTTTGGGATAATGTCAGCCTGAAGGTAGATCGCAGCAAAATGCTAACAACTGAGACAGCCGCAAATGCAATTATGTTTGCTCTCTCTGCTGATCCACAAGCAGTTCCGATGGAAATCAATATTCAACCTGAAAGTCATTTGTTCATTTAAAGCTCAAAAAAATAGAGTCGGTGCTTAAAACATCGACTCTATTTTTTTTGCGGATGATTTTTTGTTGCAAATTAATGAGATGTAATTCTGTCTCATCCAAATCACGTTTAATGTATAGGAGGATATAAGAGCTTCGCCGTAAAATAAGAGCCAAATTTTTGGCGGCGTGGCTTAGCCACGTCGTCAAAAATTTGGCTCTTGATTAAATTGCAGAAGCTTAACTTAGAATTTGGAGATCGAAATGCAAAAGCGACATCTATATATATTGTCTATATTCGTCACTATCTTCTCGTTTGGCATCGCACTCAAAGCGACAGAAGTATTTCAATCTCTGACAGTGAAAATACCTAGTCCATCGGAAATGTCAAAACTAGCGGATTCCTTCAGTCCCCAAGAAATCTCACAACTGGAAATCGATGATGTCCTGCGCGATCGCCTTCGCTTTGATCCTCAATGGCAAGAAATCGCTCAAGCTGTGCGCCAAGATATTATTGTCGCTAAATGGGGACGCGATCCTGTTGAAAATCCAGTTTGGGAAAAATATGGAGCTAAAGCCTATCCATTACTGAGTTATTATGCTCGTTCCCGTGATGAAACCAGACAAAAGTATGGTATCAAAGGTATTCGTCGCCTTGGCAAGCCCTATACAACTTTATGGATGCGGGGACAGATTCAACGACGGATGACTTATCCCAGTTTTTATGAAATTGCTTCCTATCTGTCAGAGGCTCAGAGCAAAGACTGGGAGAAAGAATTTGGCTTAGATGATCCTCAAGTGCGTAAAGAGTTAATCAGTCTTGCCAAAGCCAATCTTGAACCGAGAAATTCACCGCGATATTACGACCAGTTCAATCTAGATTTTTTAACGCGTTTGTTGGGGTATGAAGCTGTACATGGCAAAAATCCCTATGAGAAAGGTAAAAACTTTGTCGGTCTATCCGAATGGTTGACCTACGAGCAACTGCAACAACCAACAGATATCCAAGTCAAAGCGGCGATCGCCCTCTATCAGAAATTATCTAGTGATGCTCAAGAGCATATTTTAGTTGAGAGACTAGGGGCTTTAAAGGCGGGGGAAATTACATCTTTTGCGCGAGCATTCTTCCGTGCTTTAGCTAATGAACGCTCAGCTAGCGATCGCATGTGGGCGATCGCTGAACTTGATCGACATGGAGATACCCAAGGGACAGAACTCCTCAAACATATTTTAAATAACGATCTATCCCAGCTTCATTCTCTCTCCAAGATTGTCAGTTACGAAAATTTTGAGCGAAAGGGTGACTATGCCTATTATCTGCTGTTGGGAATGGTGGAGAAATATCCACAATCAAAATTTGCGATCGCCTGTCGTGAATATGGCGATTTGACAGGACGCTCATATTTCAATGCTGAGCCACGCGAGCCAGCTATCCTTGCTCGCAATGCCAAACGTACTGAGAAAGAACATCTCAATGCTTGGCAAGACTGGCTGAAGAGATATGCTGATCATTCTGGAGCCGATGATGCCAATTATTTTCTGGCGCTGAGATTGCAAGATAACAATGATATTGTCGGAGCAATGCGTCTCTGGATCAAAATTATGGCGCAACCAATGGGCGATCGCGATGCTCTTTATCTTGCTTTCCCCCATGTTCGGACTCTCCTTGATGTTGGCTTGTCCATCGACCAAATGCAAACCCTCTTACAAGAACCAGAAAATCAAGTCCTTGCACCACTTTTACAATATGCGATCGCCATCCAATATGCGAGATCACACAACTATGCCAAAGCCTTAGAGATCTCAGGAAATGTCCAGCTAGAAACTATTCCTGACCAGATTCTCGAAGCATACTACTATCCACAAGGGCGTTGGTGGCAACAAGATAATCAGGTCGAGAAATTTAAGAAAGAAGCTCAATCACTATTGGGTGAACAAAAATTACGCTGGCAAAAGCTTCACCAATGGCAAATCAAAAACACACCTGAATCACGGTATCAGATCGCCTCTGATTGGGCAGGTATGGGTGGATGGAAAAACGGTTATTTACCTATTTGGGATGGATTTCGAGCTTATTACTTACCAACAGACTGGAATTGTCGCGAATGGTGGGTATGCGATCGCTCTAAACGCAGTGATGCGGAAATTCTTGCTAAATATCAAGCGGGCAGTCAAAATGCGATCGCTCTTTCCCTCTATCAAAAATTACTTGACGATAACCAGCTTTCATCAACACTGCGAGAAAAGTCCCTGTACATGGTAGCAATGACACTTCTTGACCAGTGGGAAAACCACACTTTCTCAGAAACCCAACGTATCCATCCACCCCTAGGAGTGGCTACTACCAAGCAATATCAACCAACACAACGTAGCTATTCTTTCCAAGATTACGCGCAACGCGAAAATATCATACGTTCTGACTATCAACGACGGATTGATGGCATCATCACTGAATTACAAGTGAAGTTTCCTCAGAGCCAATATATTGATGATTTGCTGTTTTCTAGCTTCTTTCTTAGCGAACAGTCTAATTATTTGCAAAGATTGGTTGATCGATATCCCAACAGCGATCGGGCCACCGAAGCCAAATTCCTCCTAAACTTAAAAAAATAGCAACTATAGCGAGGTTTAATCTGTCTAAGGCAAATTGAACCCCGCAAAGTTGTTGTCTTTTAAAATTACACTAATTTTCTAAATAGCAAAATCTTTTTAAAAAGCCAAACAGCCTGCTAAATAAGGCTTTCAATTCTTGAGAGTGTAATTATACTTTCAAGAATTAATCTTATGCAGCAAGAGATGGGCAATGATAAACGCGCCTCTGTCTTCTAAAAAAAATAGATAATGGTGAGAATTCTTTCTAAACTATTGCGAGTTCTCTCAAAACATGATAGAACGAAATGATGAGTTTCTTCCATCATAAGAAAAAGTATGAGGAAACAAACTAATCAAATCAATCAATCATTACTATCTCTTTGGTTTCCATAATATGACTATAGATCTACCTGTAAGTTTGCAGCCAGACGGATTTGGTGCGTCTTTACAAGCTTTGCAAACCCATTTGCAAGGCTTCCTCTCTGAATATGAAGATAAAGTCGCTCAAGCCCGTGCTCAACTCGCTCATGTCGAAGCCCTCCTAGGAAGTTTGCCTGCCGAAGCTCCTAAGGTTAAAGCTAAAAAGAAAGAAGTCGTAGCCGTTGCTCCTGTTGTAGCTGCTCCTGTAATTGCTGAAGTTCCACCCGCCCCCACTAAAGGTCGCAAACCTAAAGCCATCGATAAGCCTGAAGCAGCCCCTGCCGCTACACCTGCTGCTAAAGGAAGAGGAAGAGGACATCGTCGTGGTTCTTTGACAACTCGTCCTGCTTACGAAGGGCTGACCCTCACAGAAGCGATCGAAAAGATTTTGAATGAACGTCAAGGTCAAGCTGTCAATGCTGATGATGTAGTCAATATCCTTTACGGTGATTTGACAGAGACTGTATTCCGAGTTGCTAAGGAGCGTGTAACCAAGAATCTATCTAAAGGCAAAGGCGAAAATAGATGGAAGCGTGTTCCTAACCAACTTGGTTACTACACACTATCTCTAGAAACCTTAAAAACTGTTCCCATCTCAACTATTAAGAGAGGTCGTGCTGCATCTGTAAAAGCTGAAGTTCCTGCTACTAAAGCTCCTAAAACTCCTAAAGCTCCTAAAGCTCCTAAAGCTGCGGCTAAAGTTGCTCCTGCTCCTAAAGCAAGCAAAACAACTAAAGCTCCTAAGGCTACCAAAGCTGTTGCCCCTAAGGCTCCCAAAGTTGCTCCTAAAGCATCCAAGAAAGCTGAAGCAGAGGCAGCTAGAGCGCCACAGCCGAAGAAGTCTGGGCGCATGAGTTCTTTGGTAATGCGTCCTCTCTATCAGGGCAATACTTTAACTGATGCGATCGAGAAGGTTTTACAAGAGCGCAAGGGTGAATTTGTCAATGCAGATAGTGTTGTCAAAGCTTTGTATGGCGATCTTTCGGTAGAAAATTTCCGCCAAGCGAAGGATCGCGTTACCAAGAACTTGTCTAAGGGCAAGCTTGATGGTAAGTGGGAGAGAGTTCCTAACCAGTTGGGTTATTACACCTTGTCAATGTCTGCTGTCAAAGCATAGGTTCTGGGCTAAGTAGCCGAACCAAAAAATAAAGACTCGCTTTGCGAGTCTTTATTTTTTGCTTGTGTTAGGCGTAATCATGCTTTAGAATAACCAACGGGAGAGATGGCAGAGTGGTCGAATGCGTTCGACTTGAAATCGAATGTTGTGAAAGCAACCGAGGGTTCGAATCCCTCTCTCTCCGTAACTATAAAAAGAAGGGTTACCCATCGGGTAGCCCTTCTTTCTTGTTATACCAATTCACGATAGTCTAGCAACACTTTTGTGAATTAACGTGAGTTCGATATTGCCATTTGCGGCGTGCTTCGCACGACGTAAATGGCGAAAAATGGTAAGAATCGTTTAGCGATTCTTACCATTTTTCGCTTTCGTAGAACTGACGTTAAATAATCTCAGTTCGGGTTAATTTCAAACCACCTTCCTAGATAGGGTTAGCTGCGCGAACCCTATCTAGGAACCGAAACAGTAAAAGCCTCGCTTAGCGAGGCTTTTACTGTTTCGGCTCTTAAAATTTTGTAGCTTATCCCCAACTCACGTTATACCAATTAACGAAAGTGTTGCCACACTTTCGTTAATTAAAAACCAAACCCAGTAAGAGCTTTAAAAACACAAAATGGCGTAGCCATTTTGCGTTTTGGTGTTAATAATCCTTTTCGATCTTTACCATCACTTTATCTTCTACGATTGGAAATATTACAGATGGTTCCTGTTCAGACTGTAACTTCGGCTGACTAGGGTTAGAAGCATGAATTTTTTTAGCATTACGCCAAGTGATAAATCTTTCTTTGAGCCAACGGAAGGCTGGTGGGGTGGCAAACCATAACACTACACCACTTAGAATGATAGAACTAATCCTCACAACTCCAGAGACTAAGGTCTCTAAAGGAATCAAAGTACCAGCATAGTAGGCAACGCCTGTGGTCACTGCTCCCCAAACTAATGCACCTGTGGCATTAAAAAAGAGAAATCGGGAATAGGACATTCCTGATAAGCCCGCCATTGGTCCTGCAAAAATTCGCAAAATGGCAATGAATCGCCCAAAAAAGACGGCGCGATCAGCACTACCTCGAAATTTTTCGCGGGCGATCGCAATTTCATCACTGGGCATCCGAAATACTTTGCCAATTTTCTCTAATGCTGGTAAGCCACCCCAACGACCTAACCAGTATCCCGCACTGTCCCCTAAAATCGCTCCTGCAACTGTACAGAGCAGAACTAATGGATAACGCAACTCGCCATTGCCAGCTAAAAATCCACCAACTAGGGTGATCGTTTCGCCTGGCAAGGGGATACCTGCGTTCTCAAGCATGATGCCAAAGAAGACTAGCCAGTATCCATACTGCTGCGTCCATTCTTGAATAATTTCTAACGAAAAAAACTCAAAATGCATGAGTTATGACTCAAAATTTGATGGGTTAAATTGTTTGTGAAAAATTGTTACTTTTTGTATCATTATAGGCGGTTATTGCGATCGCATACCAGTTGTTGATTATTTGTATCGCAGGACTATGCCGACAATGCAATCTTAATTAGGGAGACACGAGATTTGTCCTGCTATAGGTTAATAGAGATAGCGTTGACTGGACAAGCAGTAATGCATTGCTCACAGACCACACAGCGCGATCGCAGAAAGTTGAGTTGAAAGGTTTTTGGATCAAGGGTCAGGGCTTCAGTGGGGCAAACACCTGTACACAAGCCACAATCAACACAGGTCGTATCGTCAATTACAATTTCGCGACCATGTAATGAAACCTCGATATCTTGCGATCGCATCCAGTCCATCGCTTCTTCAAGCTGGTCAATATCGCCCGATAGCTCCAGTACCATCTTGCCCATTTTGTTGGGGGCAACTTGGGCGCGGATGATATTGGCAGCAATATTAAAATCTTTGGCAAGCCGATAGGTGATCGGAATGCTGATTGCTCGCTTGGGAAAGGTAAGATTAACTCTTTTTTTCATAGTTGGTGTTTTTGGAAGATTCCCGCCCTAATAAATCAGCAATAGATCACTTTGGATTTTGCCGTAGGCAAAATCCAAAGTCAAAAACCTTACTGAGATTGATTTTTGCTTTATAAATGCATTCATTATGCATCCATAGAGTGTTGTATTAATTATGAAACCAATTTTGATGTTTTTACCATCGAATCTTAATCCTGTAGCTGTTGCTAATCATGCTAGGAAAACCCCAAGCCCAAAAGTTAGTGGCGGCGCTTTGCGCCGCCACTAACTTTTGGGCTTGGGGTTTGATTTATAGCTGTCGCCTTTTTTGACCCAAATAGTGTGAGGCGGCGCGAAGCGCCGCCTCACACTATTTGGGTTTTGATTTGTCCTGTTTTTGAAAGCCCGTCGTTGGCGAGCTTTCAAAAAAAAGGATTTGGGTGTTTCCAGCGCCGAAGGCGCTGGAAACACCCAAATCCTTTTCATAATGAGAATTGCTGTGTTTTTAATAATAAAAAGTCAAACAGGACAAAAGCTGATAGACTTACGAAGACTTTTTTGCTTGCTGAAATGGACTGGCAGATAGGAATATGGGCAAAATATTTATTTCCGCAGGTCACGGTAGTTTTGAAGGCTCATTTCGCGATCTAAGCGAGATGACAGGTGGAACGACGGAAACTGCTGAATTAGTCGCTACAAGAGACTTGGTAATTGCCGAGCTGAGATCGCGTGGGATTACGATCGCCATACCTAGCGACGATCTGAATTTAGCTGAGGCGATCGCATGGATTAATACAAGGTCAGATCAGCAAGATGTGGCTTTATCGTTGCAACTAAATATTGCCAATGCTCCTGAATTACGTGGCACAACCGCCTATTACATTACCAATAATGCACTGCGTAAAAGACAAGCAGAAATACTCACCAATGCCTTAACTAAGCGTGTACCTGAAATCACCAATCGTGGCGCAAAGGCCGATACGATCGCTAGTATTGGCAGTTTAAGTTTTTGCCGCCAAATTTCAGTGCCTTCTATTTTGCTGGAATTAGTTTTTTCTAATAGTTCGCAAGATCGGCTGCTGATGCAAACAAGAAGGCGTGACTATGCGATCGGTATTGCCGATGGTTTGCAAGCATGGATTAATGAAACTGCCACCACAATTCCTGTATATACACCAGCCAATCGCCCAACTAATCTACAACCGATAACTTATCCAGAGATTAATATCAATCTCAATGGGCAGAGTTATGCCGAAAAAGGGATTCTTGTATCGGGAAATGTATTTGTACCTGCGGATTTAGTCGATCGCCTTGGCTTTGAGCTTAATCAGATTCCGCTCAATTGTCGGTTGCGTTATCAAAGTATTGTCTATGTACAGGCGATCGCCTTACGTGAGTTAAATACTTCTGTTTCTTGGGATAGCACAACCCGCACACTTCATTTGAAAACAATTTTCAAAGTTTTTACGGGGCAAATCGCTCAGATCATGGGTGTGGGTAATGCTTCGGAAGTGCAGTTACTGATGTTTTTGAAAAACAATAATGAATCTGCTCTGACGAACTATGGCGATCTTCCCCATTTATATCGTGAAGAAGCGGAGATTGAAGGGGTAAACCACGATATTGCTTTTTGTCAAATGTGTATTGAAACTAGCTTCTTGAGATTTGGGAAAGGTATAGAGCCTGAGCAAAATAATTTTGCTAGTTTAGGAGCCGTAGCTAGTTCGGCAGCAAAAGCATCGGGTGCAAGTTTTGAGGATCAGCGAACAGGTGTAAGAGCGCATATTCAACATCTCAAGGCTTATGCCAGCAATGCTCCGCTATTTCAACCTGTAGTTGCGCCCAGATTCCATTTAGTTGCGCGAGGTATTGCCCCAGTTTTAAGTCAACTAACAGGACGATGGGCGATCGATCCTCTCTACGATCGCAAAATCCTCGCTCTCATCCGCCGCCTTTACGAATCCGCAGGTATTTTCTAGACTCAATTAATACAAGCTAAAATTAGTAAATTCATATACGTTGTATAAGTGAGCAAAAAAGAAAAACTACTTAACAAAGCCAAACAAAATCCTAAAGGATTGCGTTTTAGTGAATTTGAATCTTTACTGGAGATTTGTGGTTGGATTTGCGATCATCAAACGGGAAGTCATCGTATTTGGTACTCTCCTGAGAAAGTCCGTTTATCAATTCAGCCCACAAAAAACAACGAAGCCAAAGAATACCAAGTTAAACAATTTCTAGCTTTGCAGGAGAAATGAAATGAGCCAAATCGCTAAAAATGTTTTTGATGGGTTTAGTATCAAAATTTTCCGAGATGAAGATGGTGATTGGATAGCACATTTTATTGAAATGCCAAATGTTTCTGCATTTGCAGATACTCCTCATGAGGCTCTAGATGAACTAGAAATTGCATGGAACGGCGTTAAAGAAAGTTATCAAAAGCATGGTGAAGATATTCCTACTAAGATTTCTCAAATGTCTTTACAAAATTTAGTTGAGACTAAAAATACAGTCGAGAATACAGAAAAAGAATATTTTGATATTCCCAAGGAAAAGATTACTGTTGCGGCTAACGTATGAATGTTCAATTAGCTTTACGTCAGTTAGAGATTCCCGAAGGGCAAAGATTGCGCTTGCATGATCTTAGTTGGCAAGAATTTGAAGCAATTTTGGGAGAGATGGGTGAACACCGTGCTTCTCGGATCGCTTATTTTGATGGGATATTAGAGGTGCGAAGGCCTTTACCAGAACATGAAGTTGACAAGGAACTGATTGGGGATATCGTCAAACTAATTTTAGATACTTTTGGGATGGAGTTTGAATGCTTTGGCTCAACGACATTTAAACGTCAGGAGAGGAAAAGCGGTATTGAACCAGATACTTGTTTTTATATTGCTAATCATCACAGGATGGTTGGGAAACGGAGGCTCAATCTCGCTATCGATCCACCACCTGATTTATCTATAGAAATAGATGTCACTTCATTTACTCAACTAAAAGCTTATGAAGCTTTACAGGTTCGTGAGTTATGGTGCTACAGCGATCGCCAATTATCAATTTACATTTTGCAAGGCGATCGCTATATTCAGACAGAAATTAGCCCTACCTTCCCAAATCTAAAAATTACCGAAGCAATCCCCAACTTTGTAGCGATCTCCATCAATCAAGGTAGAAGCGCCGCTATGAGAGCTTGTCGTCAATGGCTTTCTGAAGAATGATCGCTTTTCGCAGAAGCGATCGCCTCAATCAATGCTTTAGCTTCGACTGCTCCTTCTGATTTTTGAAATTGCCAAGGATAGGGCATTTTACCGCTTAAAATCATACGAATGCCGAGGGGGAAAATGCTGAGTAATCCTTTTAAATCTCGGAAGTTATCGCCAACAACCCGCACCCCAAATTTACTTTCATCGATCCAACCGTCTTCTTTGACTAGCTCGACCATTGTATGACGATGACGCTGAGCAGTGGATTCTGGTAGATCGGTATTAGCGAGGATCTCATGTTTGATTTGGGAAATTCGATCTAAGGGTTGCACTTCCACTGGACAGACTTCATTGCAGTTATAGCAGCGCGTGCAGTCCCAGACAAAACCTGATTCATTATATTTTGCGACTCTCTCCTCTGTCTGATCATCGCGGTTGTCTGCCATGACTCGATATGCCTTTGCTAAAGCATGAGGTCCCACAAAGCGATCGCTTACAGCCGCAACATTACATTCAGAATAGCAAGAACCACAGAGAATACAATTAGCAGCAGCTTGGAGTTTGGCACGTTGCGAGGGAGTTTGCAGAAATTCTGTTTTACTGATTTGTCGTGATGCAGTGGAGACATAGGGATCGACTTTGTGAAGGTTATCCCAAAATTTAGTCATGTCTACGATTAAGTCTTTAATTACAGGCAGATTTTGCATTGGCTCAATTACCAGTTCTGAATCATGCTCTCCCATCACTTCACTGATATGCTTCTGACAAGCTAAGCCCGATCGCCCATTAATTCGCATTGAGCAAGATCCACAAATAGCATTACGACAATTACGCCGAAAACTAACGGAGCCATCCTGTTCGCTCTGAATCTTGATTAATGCATCTAATACTGTTGTGCGATCAGGATCGGCTTCGATTTGAAAAGTCTGATAGGTGGGTTCGCTAGTGCGCGATGTTTGGCGGCGAAGCTTGACGGTAATATTCATGGGTGATATTGGCGATCGGGCTTGGGGCATCAAGTCTAACTTTAACTCAATGTTTGGTTGATGGGGCAAATGATTTACAGCGCAAAGCGCTATAAATCATTTAGGACTTACGCAAAATAGACGTAAAACAGCCAAAAGTAGGGGCAATTCATGAATTGCCCCTACGCTAGAATCAGGATTTCAAATCATTTTGTGTAAGTACTATGATTTATCGGAAGTATGCGGCGCATACTTCCGATAAATCACAAAACTATTTCAAGATTTGGTCATCTGTGGAGAAATCAATATCGGCGTGCTGACGATTGGAAGGAATATAGTCATACTCAAACGATGTTTTCAAGCCAGACAAGAGATCATACTTAGGATTCCAGTTTAGATCTTGCTGGGCTTTGGTGACGGTCGCAAAGAAATGCTGCAAGCGGAAGGGGAAAGCTTTCTTTTTGCCAAAGTCAAAATCTTTGGGATTGTAATAAACAAAGTTAAGTTGACTCGGATCTTTACCTGCGGCGATCGCGCATTGTTTAGCAAGTCCGATAAAAGTCACATAGCGGGTATCGGAAATATTGTATATTTCGCCGATCGCCTTTTGATTATCCAAAACTGCTGCCATCGCCGAAGCGAGATCTTCGACATGACCAAGTTGAGTAATAAACTTGCCATTAGCAGGGATCGGCATTGGACGATCGCGGACAATTCGATCAAAAAACCAAGCTTCCACATCGTTATAGTTTTGTGGTCCATATATATAAGTAGGACGAATGGAAGTATAGGGGAATCCTGATTCAGCGCGTACCTTTTGCAAATATGCTTCGGTGTCTAACTTGCCCTTATGTCGGCTTTTCGGATCAGTGGCATCGGCTTCGTGATAGGGCAGAATATCGCTATCGAGATATACACCTGCGGAACTCATGTACACAAAGTGCTGAAGGCGATCGCGAAAGATTTCTACAAGGGGCTGGGTGTCACTTAGTTCCCGACCATTGTTATCAAAAATCGCATCAAAGGATTCACCACCAAGCTTGTCTTGTAATTGCTGTGAATCAGTGCGATCGCCGATAATTGTTCGTAGTCCTGCAACGGGTGAGGGCTTTTTACCGCGATTAAATAGAGTTACTTCATGTCCTTGGGACACCAACAATTTGACTAGCGACACACCGATAAATCTTGTGCCGCCCATTACTAAAATTTTCATTTTTAACTGATTCTCATTACATTTCCTAAACACAGAATATATCGTTTTGCGCTGTCCCTAGATCAATGGAGTTATAATATAAACGATGTTTTCCTAAGGCAGATGGGGCAAAAATTATGGTTACCCAATATCAAATCCGTCTGTTTCGCAATGGACATAACCAAGCTCTGAATATTCCCCAAGCATTTGCTATGTCTAGTAATAATGTGATTATTCGCAAAGAAGGAGAAAGACTAATTATTGAACCCTATAAGAAAAAATCTTTATTAGATTTATTACCAACACTTGACGATATTGATGAAGAATTTCCCGATATTGATCAAGATTTACTTCCACTTGATGATATTCAATTTTAGTTATGACTTATTTTAAAAACCTCCATAGAGATAATATTAGTAATGATTTACTGCATCACTAATTAAGTAGTAGGAATTATGCGGCGACTGATTAGAATATTTGTGATTGGACTGTTGAGCTTTGTCTTTGCGATCGCAGTAGGCGCTCAAAACTTTGTCCCCCCCACACAACTACATCTCACCTATCCACCGCTACAACATAAAACCACCAGCGATCGCCTGTTTTTTATTGGTACGGCTCCCAAAGAAGGCAAGGTCAGTATTAATGGCAATCCCATCGAACGTACTGATGCTGGACATTTCGCTCCAAGTTTGCCGCTTGCCCTTGGAGAAAACAAGTTTGAGATCAAGTATGTCGATGCAACAGGCGATCGCCGTAATGAACGCCAGATCAATGTCAAAGTCTTACGGGAGTCTCGCATCACCTTACCTCCTAAAGATATTGGTTTTATCCCAGAATCTCTATTCCCCACTGTCGATATTGCGCGACAACCCAATGAAAGAATCTGCTTCGATGCGATCGCCACACCCAACGCCACGGCTCTAGTCAGAATAGGCGATCGCGAAATCCCCTTGTTACCTCGTCGTCGCAATATCCAATTACCACCAAATTCTTCAGTATTGACAGGCAATAACGAAGCCACTAGCGAATCACCTTCAGGATATTTTCGTGGCTGCACTACCTTTGAAACCGCCAGTAAACTAGGTCAACCTGAGTATGAAATGCGGATCAAGGATCAATCTGGCGATCGCGTGGTCAAGCAAAAAGCCAAAGGTAAAGTGGAGATTCTCTCTTCTCAAAATATCCAAGTTGCCGAAGTAACCGCGATCGCTGCGGATGCTAGAACTGGTGCAAGTACTGATTTCTCACGACTCACGCCTTTACCTCAAGGAGTCAAAGACGTAGTTACAGGGCTTCAAGGCGATTGGCTCAGACTTGGCTATGGCGGCTGGGTACGCAAGAGCATGACGAAGATCCAACCAGCCGAGACTCCACCACCCTCAATTGTGCGAAGTATTAATACTAAGCGAGTTGTCAATCAAGCCAATCAAGCTGACTATCCTAATAATGTATGGACAGAGGTGACCATTCCCCTAGAAGTACCAGTACCAATCGCCATTAAACAGGGCGATCGTCTATTTACGCTGACACTATATAATGTGACTGCTCAAACAGATACGATTTCAATCGATCCAGAATCGATTATTAATAAGCTGGAATGGGTACAAACTGACCCAAATAAGGTGACCTATACAATTAGTCTCAAACCCAAGCAGCAATGGGGATATAAAGTTCGCTATCAAGGGACAAACTTAATCTTATCCCTCAAGCATCCACCGATTCTTTCGTCTAATACATCAGATAATTCTCAACCACTTCAAGGCGTAAAAATTCTCATTGATGCAGGCCATGGCAGCGACCAAGACCTAGGAGCGCGAGGTCCCACAGGATACCCCGAAAAAGATGTCAACCTGATCACATCAAAACTGTTCCAAACTGAATTGCAAAATCGTGGGGCAAAGGTGAGCATGACCCGCAATGATGATTCCGATATCCTATTGGAACCAAGGGTTGCCCAAATTGATCGTGAAGAACCAACACTAGCGATTAGCATTCATTACAATGCTCTGCCCGATCATGGCGATGCAATTAATACGTCAGGGATAGGAACCTTTTGGTACAATCCCCAAGCGCAAGATTTTGCCAAGTTTATTAATACCTACCTTTCTAAAAATCTAAATCGTCGTGATTATGGCGTTTTTTGGAATAATCTTGCCCTAGTCCGTCCCACAACTGCTCCATCCGTACTTTTGGAATTAGGTTTTATGATTAATCCTGTTGAATTTGAATGGATTATCGATCCACAACAGCAAATGCTACTTGCTAAGACCCTCGCTGACGGCGTTACCGAATGGATTTTGAATGCTGCTAAGTGATCCCAACCAATTTTGGTCTATCTTCCATTTTGGCGAACTGATCAATGCTTATATCCCATTGATGCTATGGACGGGCGTTGGTTTGGTAGCATCTAGATTTGCGCCAATCAATACTTCCAAATTCATGGGTGTCACCCTTTATTGGGTAGGAGTACCACTGCAATTATTTGTCCTTGCCAGACACACGCAATTTTCTGATACTCCCTATATTCCCTATGTGGCGATCGCGGCGCTGATTCTCAGTTGGCTATTGGCTCTAGTCGGTTGGCAGTTTGCAAAACAGGAAGATAGCGATCGCTCTAGTTTGGGTAGCTTTATTTTGGCGACGATGCTAGGCAATACAGGATTTGTGGGCTTGACTCTGACAACTTCTCTAGCAAGTTCTACCTATGCGGATTGGGCAGTTTTATATAGTATCGCCAGTAATGTCGCTGGTAACTATGGAATTGCGGTTTTTATTGCTAGCTATTTTGGCAAAAGCGATGTGAAGCCGCCTTGGTGGAAGTTATTGCTGGATGTGGCGACTGTGCCGAGTCTCTGGGCTTTTGCGATTGGTTGGTATACGCGCCCCATAGGTTTACCTGAGGTGATCGAGTCAGGGCTAGATATGGGGATATGGGTGACGATCGCCTTTGCTTTGTCTCTAGTGGGATTGCGATTAGGCAAAATCGAGAAGTGGGACAGTCTGAAACCTGCGGCGATCGCTGCTTTTTTGCGTGTGGGAATTGTACCTTTAGCGATCGGTTTGGGAGCGACAATGTTTGGACTGCGCCATGATCCGCGACTAATTCTTACTTTAATGTCGGGTACGCCCACGGGTTTATCGGTGCTAATTCTTGCAGAAGTTTACAATCTTGATCGTGATTTACTAATTAGCACGATCGCCTTTTCTTTCATCGGACTAATCTTTATGCTGCCGATCTGGATCGTATTTTTTGGCTAAAGAATTCAATTCAATAAGGAGGCGATGTTTGATGGCGCAGCGAAGCCGCGCCATCAAACATCGCATCTTTTAATTCTGCAAAGTCTTGAGAACTGATGACATATCATTGTTCAAAATTGCGGTTACATTTAGCCACAAACCTAAAAACTCTTGGCTACGGATAATTCCTGATTGATCAGGTTCTAATCTACTATATTTGCCATTTTCGAGAATGAACCAATCGATTTGACGATCTAATGTTCGCCAGACGATGTATTCCTTTACGCCGTTACGTTCGTAGGTACGTTTTTTGCTGTGTAGATCGTAAGAAACTGTACTAGCAGCAATTTCAGCAATCAGTTCGGGTGCACCTGAAATATAACCATCATCATCTATTTTGGCACTGCCATCAACACGGAAAAGTACAGCATCGGGTTGAGGTTCGTTGTCGTCATCAAGCCTGACTGTTGGCTCAATACCAACTTCTAGCCCCTCGACCATTGATTGATAGGTAACTAGCCAGCCAATGATTTGGCTATGGGGTTTACCATGTGGGGTAAAGCGTAGGGGAGATGCCACGTGTACGATGCCTTCGATTAGTTCTGCTTTTTTGATATTAGATGCTGTATAACGCCGCTCAAATTCGTCTCGATTAAGGCGATCGCCATTTTCGAGAATGGTTAGTGGTGATGAAGAGTTGGCAATAACCATAGCTTTTATGAAGTTGTGCTTTTGGATATTTTAGCAGTGTTGGCTTTGGTTAGAGGCTTAGAGTTCCGACTTTTTTGGTGGTTTTGAAGGTAATAGCGAATCAAGAAATGGCTACGCCATTTCTTGATTCGCTATTACCCTTACTAAGTTTAATTATCAATTGGTAAGTAGCATGATTAACAGATATTTTCGTAGCAAAGCCATGCTGTATAATTGCTTCGCGCCTAGATAATCGAAAATACTCAAATCCATGACCCTTCGCCTCTACAACACACTTACTCGTCGCAAAGAAGACTTTATTCCCCTCGAAACGGGGATTGTGAAAATGTATGTTTGTGGTGTAACTGTCTATAACTACTGCCACTTAGGTCATGCTAGAGCCTATGTAGTTTGGGACATGATTCGGCGCTATTTGGCGACAAAATATCAAATTAAATATGTTCAGAATATTACGGACATTGACGACAAGATCTTAAAAAAGGCGCAAGAAAATGACACAACCATGCAGGCGATCGCAGAGCAATATATCGCTGCCTACGATGAAGACATGGCAAAGCTGAATATTGCCCAAGCCGATGATTATCCTCGCGCTACAGAGACAATCCCCGAAATTGTTGATTTGATCCAGCAGTTAATCGATCGCAACTATGCCTATGCCTCTGGTGGCGATGTCTATTATGCAGTGCAGAAGTTTCCTTGCTATGGCAAGTTGTCGGGACGCAAACTCGAAGATATGCAAGCAGGGGCAAGTGGTCGCGTAGATGAACAGGAACCCTATAAGCGTTATCCCTTTGACTTTGCCTTATGGAAATCCGCTAAGCCCAATGAGCCTTTTTGGTCATCACCTTGGGGAAATGGAAGACCTGGTTGGCATATCGAATGCTCAGCGATGGTGCGATCGCGGTTAGGTGAAACGATCGATATTCATGCAGGTGGCACGGATTTACAGTTTCCCCACCATGAGAATGAAATCGCGCAGTCCGAAGCGGCTTATGCAAAGCCACTTGCCAACTATTGGATGCATAACGGATTTGTGAATATTGATGGCGAGAAGATGTCGAAATCGCTAAATAATTTCACAACTATTCGGGATCTGGTTACTCATTTCCACCCAATGGCAATCCGTTTATTTATCTTGCAAGCGCAATATCGGCAACCGATTGACTTTACCGAAGAAGCGATTAATGCGGCAACGAAGGGCTGGGAAACGATTCGCGATGGAATGCTGTTTGCAGCAGATTTTGGCGCAAAGTTAGGTTGGGAAAATATAGAAATTCCTACTCGAAGCGATGTAGGAGAAGCGATCGCCTGTTTTGAAGAAGCGATGGATGATGATTTTAATACTTCTGTGGCGATGTCCCATGTGTTTGAACTAGCTAAGAAATTACGCTCAGAGCGCAACTCGCTATCCCATGCAGGTAAAACTGCTGCGAGTTCTGAGGTTCTATTTCAAGATTGGCAAGCCCTTAGCTATATGACCAGCATTTTGGGTTTTGTTGCGAATATTAGCGATCGCCAAGTCACGGTGGAAAACATTAGTGATCCAGAAATAGAATCGCTAATTCAACAAAGGATTGAGGCTAAGAAGGCAAAAAATTATCAAGAAGGTGATCGCATTCGAGATGAGTTAAAAGCTTTAGGCATTACCCTCGTTGATCAAAAAGATGGTACAACCCGATGGCTCAGGGCGTAATTAATCATAAACTCACTAAATATATGGATAAATATCAACAGGTAAGAGAAGTCGGTACAAATGGCGATATAGCTGTCGCCATTCTTGTTAGGACATAAAACCCAGATAGTGTGAGGCGGCGCGAAGCGCCGCCTCACACTATCTGGGTTTTGATTTGTCCTGATACAGGTGGCTATAGCTATAACATCTCTCTGATGAGAATTATGGATTTGAGCTACTTAAGCGATCGCTTGTGATCAATAAAACAGTTCCACTATGGTGGGATTAATACCAATTTATGAAGGTGTGCCAACACTTTTGTGAATTGATATTAATCATCGACGCTATCAAATTTCGTAAACACATCGAGAAATCTCCACTATAGGGCATCTCTAAAAATAGGCGTAGCATCTATTTTTAGAGATGCCCTTAAGGATTTTGTATAGTGTTGTGAGAGTGCGCCCCTTTGGGGCGCACTCTCACAACCTATTTAGGATTGCTATAGTCTTGGATTGTACTCAAAAAAATTGAGAGGCTAATTGTCGTGAAAGCAGGATAATAGTGGATATTACTTGCTGGTGTTATGATTCTAGCGCTTGCCCTATTAGAAACTATCATTGAAATTAAAAAGTGATTAGAAGACTCGACTCATGGGCTTACTAGACCATTGAATTAGTTTGTCGAAAGAAATGCAACAAAACCTTTAAATAATGGCAAAAGCAAAAAGTCGATATGTATGTAATAACTGCGGTGAAGACTTCCCGCAGATGTATGGGAAATGTCCCGCTTGCTCCAGTTGGGGAACCTTGCAAGAGGAACTGATACCTGTCATGTCTACAAATACCAATGCGATCGCCACATTCTCGCATCTTGGTACAGCCAAATCCACGGGCAAGGCAAAACCTAGAGAATCCTTAACTCTCTCGCAAATTACCGACAATGACCAAGCCCGATCTCCTTCTGGGTATGAAGAACTCGATCGCGTATTGGGTGGTGGCATTGTCGCAGGTTCCCTTGTGCTGATTGGTGGAGAACCGGGGATTGGCAAAAGTACGCTCTTATTGGGTATGGCGCAAAAATTGATGAGCCGCTATCCCACGCTCTATGTCTGTGCCGAGGAGTCAGCGCAACAGGTAAAACTGCGATCGCAAAGGTTGGGGATCTTAGAAGAGAATTCTGATGATCTCTATTTGTTAGCGGAAACGGATTTAGAAACTGTCTTAAGAGAATTACAATCTCTTCGACCCACGGTTGCGGTAATTGATAGTATTCAAGCGCTCTACTTCTCCAACTTAAATGCTGCCCCCGGTTCCGTTTCGCAAGTACGGGAATGCACGGCGGCGTTGATGCGAGTGGCTAAACGTGAGAATATCTCACTATTTATCGTTGGTCATGTGACTAAGGAAGGCTCGATCGCGGGGCCCAAAGTGTTAGAACATATGGTGGATACAGTTCTCTATTTTGAAGGCGATCGCTTTGCTACTCATAGATTATTGCGATCGGTCAAAAATAGATTTGGAGCAACGCAGGAAATCGGTGTTTTTGAAATGATTGATCGCGGCTTGCGTGAGGTTTCCAATCCTTCGGAATTATTTCTCGGTAATCGTGATGAATCTGTCCCCGGAACTGCCACAATTGTTGCCTGTGAGGGAACACGCCCGATTGTGGTGGAATTGCAAGCCCTTGTCAGTCCTACCAGTTATTCTTCTCCACGTCGCACGACAACGGGTATTGAAACCAATCGCTTTCTGCAAATTCTCGCAGTTCTCGAAAAAAGAATTGGGATTCCTTTATCAAAACTTGATGCTTATGTGGCGGCTGCGGGTGGATTGAATGTGGCGGAACCTGCGGTGGATTTGGGAGTAGCGATCGCTGTTGCTGCAAGTTTTCGCGATCGCACGGTAGATCCGCGCACAGTGATGATTGGTGAAGTGGGACTTGGTGGGCAGGTGCGCCCCGTATCGCAATTAGATTTACGTCTAAAGGAAGCGGCGAAGTTAGGATTTAAACGAGCCATTATTCCGAGTATGCAGGTGATGCAGGACTATGGAATGGAAGTTATTCCTGTGAGTAAAGTGCTCGATGCGATCGTGGCAGCTTTGCCACGCACTAAGTTTGAAGTTGCTAAACCTATCGATGAATAAGTACTTGTGCAAAATAAATTACCAAAACCCGTAAAGTTGCGCCCCGAAGGAGCGCAACTTTACGGGTTTTGGTAATTTATTTTGCACAAGTACTTAAGACGGTGTTTGAGAAGTTTTTTACCCCCTCTAACCCCCCCCCTTGCAAAGGGGGAGGATTTAAGTTTCTCCCCTTTGTAAGGGGGGATTAAGGGGGGTAAATGCAGAAATTTATGCTAGACAGGAGACTTCTAAAACAAGCTCTAAGTGATTGCTTGATTTATTCATCACTTTTTACTCTTCTACATTGATGGCTCCGTGAAACATATTCATCCCACAGGAAAATTGATAACTTCCTACGGTTTGCGGCGTAAACTCGATTGGGGTGGTTGCATTTAGCACCAAATCTTGAGCGATGTGGAACTCAGGAAATAGAACCTTTTCCAAACAGCTACTAGGATCGCGACGTATAAACTTTAAGCGCACAGGTAGTCCACGTTTCACGTTTACTAGCGAAGGACTATAACCACCATCTACAGTGATGCTGATTTCTTGTACACCATTACTTGTTTTTGCTTGTTGAGACTTTGGCTTACTGAAAAGAAACCACCATAGCTGAGTGCTGATTAGGGTTAGACCACCTACAGTTAAGCCGATTTTAAGCGCAAGAGGTTGTTCAATTCTTTGAAATTGAGGCGATCGCGTAGTATGGTCCTTAGCCATTCCACTCATTTCTGCTGCCGATGCACTTGAGGCGATCGCTCCCATAAAAGAGAGGCTAAGCATGAGGTTGATCAATTTAAGTTTTAGCATAAGTGTATTTTCTAGTTAGTAACATTGGGACGGAATCCGCGTAGCCGCAAAGCATTAGTGACCACAGAGACAGAACTAAATGCCATCGCGCCACCTGCAATAATTGGATTGAGTAGCCACCCAAAGAAGGGGAAAAGAATCCCTGCGGCGATGGGAATACCTGCAACGTTATAGATAAAAGCAAAGAAGAGATTTTGTTGGATATTGCGAATCGTGGCGCGGCTGAGTTGGATGGCGGTGACAATCCCTTGGAGATCGCCTGAGATCAGGGTAATATCGCTGGCGGCGATCGCCACATCCGTACCCGTACCGATCGCAATACCGACATTTGCTTGAGCCAAGGCAGGAGCGTCATTGATGCCATCGCCGACCATCGCGACGATCTTGCCTTCGGATTGCAACTCCTTGATTTTTGCCGCCTTTTGATCGGGACGCACTTGAGCAAAGACTCTCTTAATGCCAACTTCACGGGCGATCGCTTCAGCCGTTGGCAAATTATCACCTGTGAGCATCACAACTTCGATTTTCATTCGTTGTAAAGCATCAACCGCCGCATGGGAAGAAGCCTTAACTTGATCGGCTATTCCAATTAATCCTCTGGCTACGCTATCAACCGCAATCAACACCACTGTTTTACCGCCCACTTCCCAAGCATCTTGATATTGGTGCAATGCACTCGTATCAATTTTGAGTTCATCCATCCAGCGTCTTGTTCCAACTTGCACCAACGTATTACCAACTTTGCCTTGGACTCCGCTACCAGAAATCGCCTCAAACTCAATCACATTAGGTAGATCCAGCCCTTGCTGTTTGGCATATTCTACAACTGCCTCCGCTAAAGGATGCTCTGAATTACGCTCGATCGCTGCCACCAGTTGCAATAATTCTCTTTCTCCCCTCTCCTCTGTGGGAGAGTGGCTGGGGGTGAGGGCAAAAAAGTCCGTTACAGTGGGTTTACCTTCCGTAACGGTTCCTGTTTTATCTAAAACAATGGTTTGAATTTTATGGGCTAGTTCCAAACTGCCAGCATCTTTAATCAAGATGCCATTTTCTGCGCCTTTGCCAGTTCCCACCATAATCGAAGTAGGAGCCGCTAAGCCCAATGCACAAGGACAGGCAATAATCAGCACACCAACGGCGGAAATAGTCGCCAGTGTCAAGTTGCCCATAACGTTGAACCAGATCAAAAATGTCGCGATCGCGATGGAAATAACCACAGGTACAAACCAACCTGTCACTTGATCCGCCAATCTCTGAATCGGCGCTTTCGAGCCTTGAGCCTGCTGCACAAGCTGCACGATCTGTGCTAGTACGGTATCTTTGCCCACATGACTAGCTCGAATCTGTAAGCTTCCAGTTCTATTCATGGTCGCACCGATCACGCGATCGCCACTTTTCTTCTCAACGGGAATACTTTCGCCTGTAATCATGGATTCATCGACAGTGGAGTTACCTGCGATCGCTTCGCCATCGACAGGAATTTTCTCCCCTGGACGCACAAGTACGACATCACCAATCAGCACATCTGCAATGGGAATATCAAATTCTTGACCATCACGGAGGATTCGCGCCGTTTTTGGTTGCAATCCCATTAACTTCCGAATTGCGTCGGAGGTTTCTCCCTTGGCGCGATTCTCAAACAGTTTACCCAGTAAAATCAGCGTAATTACCACTACAGAAACCTCGTAGTAAACCTCAGGCTGTAAACCTTGAGCGATGAAGAAGCTAGGATTTAAGGTAACGGTGAGGGAATAGCAAAAAGCCGCCATTGTACCTAATGCAATCAATGTATCCATCGTGGCGGTGTGATTCTTAAAGGCTTTCCACGCACCGATATAAAAAGAATTTCCACACCAAATCTGCACAGGTAGAGCAAGAACAAGCTGTAACCAAAAATTATGTAGCCAAGCAGGAATAAAGGGAATATTCAATCCTGTCATCATCGGTAGCGAACCGATTACTAAAATTGTGCTAATCACACCACCTAATCCAACTTTGCGAGTTAAGTCCTGTAATTCAGTTAACCGTGCTTCTTTATCTGCATCTTCGCCATTTGTCGATAAATCTGGCACAAATGCTTCATAACCAAGGTTAGTGATCGCTTTTTGAATCGCATCAGGACTAGTTTTTTGAGGATTGTAATCGATCGCTATTTGCTCGATCGCAAAGTTGACATTACTGCTAGCCACACCAGCCAGTGATCGGGTCATTGATTCGATGCTACTGGCGCAAGAGGCACAGTGCATTCCTCGGAGCTTCATTGTTATCTTTGCCATTGGTTTTGCTTTTCTAAATAAGTATTTTGAGTGATGATGTGCCGCACTCTGGGCGGCACATCATCATTGCTGCTGTAAAATTGGACAAATCTCTTCTGTGGCAGACTTTGCCGTGGGAGTCCAGTCATCGAGCAATGCGCTAATCTCACCACGCAAAGTCATCAATTCGGTAACTCGCCGATCAATCTCTAGGATCTGATGCTCCAGTTGTTGCTTAATCTCAGCGCAAGGAGCCAAACCACGATCATGAACTTTCAAAATCTCTGCAATCTCTTGTAGGCTCAATCCCAGTTTCTGTAACCGTTTGATAAAAGCTATTCGGGCGATCGTATTAGGAGCGAATAAACGAAATCCTCCTTCAGTACGTTCTGAAGATTTTAATAAGCCGAGTTCTTCATAATAGCGAATCGTTTTAATCGGAACTTGACTCTGGACTGCGACTTGACCTATTTGAAGTAATAGCTGATCTTTGTTTTGGGTTTGAGATAATGTATCCACCATAGTTAGATCTTTGCCTCCTAAAAACTCAAGTGATTTAGATGCAAATCAACTTAAACTACTTATACACTCTCCAGCCAAATGGAGAGTCAAGTCCTGCAAGTTATATTTTTTTAGATATTTATGGAATAAGCATAAAGTAAGGTCTAGTAAGCATTGTACGCTTGTTAAGTTTCCTCTCAAAAGAGTAGATTTCATTCTGATTTCATTTTCTTGAATTAGTGTAGAAATATAACGTTAGGGAAAATCTATGAACTCTAAAGATTCTCAAGACTCTGCCAGAGAAAGTCAGAATAGTCCCAAAAAATACAAAGCATTACTCTTGGGTGTAGCGAGTATTCTCGTCGGTAGCACAGCCGTAGCGATCGCATCTACCAACATCGTTCAAGCAGAGCAAACACCACAAGCCTCTACAAGTACAAAGCCAAGTTCAATTACTCAAAGACCAATGATGCCTCAACAAGGCATGATGATGCATGGCATGATGATGGCAGGTGAGCAAGCTGATCGCCATTTTATCGAAATGATGATTCCACACCATGAAGGGGCAATCCAAATGGCAGATCTAGCCCTCAAACTCTCTAAACGTCCTGAGATTAGAAAGCTTGCCGAGTCAATCAAGAACGATCAAACCCGTGAAATCGGGCAAATGAAGTCTTGGTATAAGCAATGGTATGTTACAGATGTTCCGACTGCCATGAATCATCGCAGCATGATGGGAATGAAAAAGCCAATGGTAACGAAAAGACCGATGGGAATGCAGAACATGATGGCAGTTGATCTGAAAACCCTCGAAACTGCTCCTGATTTTGATAAAGCCTTTATTGCTGAGATGATTCCCCATCACAAAATGGCGTTGATGATGTCTAGCATGATCGTTGACAGCGATCGCGCTGAAATGAGATCTCTCTCTAATGCGATCGTTCAATCTCAAAGTCAAGAAATCGAACAGATGCGTCAGTGGTATCAAACTTGGTATAAATAGCCCAATTCAGCACCTATTGCAGAATTAAAACTTCAAATCCTCTTACTCCCTTCCCAGTGAAAGAATAGACGTTGCGGCGCTTCGCGCCGCAACGTCTATTTCTTGGTTTTATATGTCTATTTCTTCGGTGGGAAGGGAGTAAAGTTAACGTCAGTTCGACGAAAGCGAAAAAAGGTAAGAATCGCTTAGCGATTCTTACCTTTTTTCGCCATTTGCGGCGTGCGAAGCACGCCGCAAATGGCTATATCGAACTCACGTTAAAGTTGTTTTCTTGCCTTAAAGCCATTGCAGCAATAGCGCAAAAGTTGGTACGCGAAATAGCCTTTATAGCTGTTGTCACTTGATATTAGTACGCAAAACCAGAAGACGAGTTGCGGCGCTTCCATAGTTTTTATTTTTTTAGCGATCGCATTTGACATAAATCTCGATTTGCGCGATTATAGACAAGCTAATAAATTAATTAGTAATTTAATTAGCAAACTTCTGGGGCTATAGCGCAGTTGGTAGCGCATCTCAATGGCATTGAGAGGGCCAGCGGTTCGAATCCGCTTAGCTCCATACTAAAATAGGGAAAGTGCAAAGCGCTTTCCCTATTTTCTTGTGACAAGAAATTATGTATCAATTTATGTCTAGTGCTGTAGTCGCGATCGCCTTTTTACTCGCCGCTACCCCATCTCAACCAGTCAAAGCCCAAACTCCACCGATCCGTGCTTTCCAGACTAAAGCTACGGCGATCGCTAGAGATGCTCAAATACTAGACCAGAAACAAAAGGCAAATCCAAGGAGATTTGACCTCAAAAAATATCCAATTACAGACAGCAATGCGACCCATTGGCAAGAGTCTCTATGGGCGATCGGGGTTTTAGCGCTAGACAAAAGCTATGCCGTGCAAGCCCTCGAAAATGTTTTAAAGCTGACCACAGCCGCAAATCTCAGTGATCCGCAAAAGGGGATCATTGATATGGCAATGCAGGTAAGTTTAGACATGTATACGCTTAAGCCTGATGTTTATGGCAAGCTGCAACCACATTTTTTACGCACAATAAATTCCAGTGATGATTCTCAATGGGTCGCGCTATCTTTAGCGGCGATCGCTAAGTCTACAAATGCTGACCCGAACCAACTTGCAAAACTTAAACTCAAGGTGCAACAACGCTTTCCTAAGTGGCAGCAAGATCTCCATCTGCGTGTTACATTGCAAAATCTGCCTAGCGATCGCCTCGTAGCCGACAAGCCAAAAACAATTCCCAATCTTACGGATTTACTAAAATGGCAAGTTGCGCCTCAGCAAGCCCATGTATATGTTCTCTGTCGTCCTAATCGCGATGTTTTATGTCTAACCCTAATCAAAGATCGCAACGGCAAATTTTTAAAACAGGGGCCGCAGCTTTGGTCAGTGCCATTATTACTTCAGTCTGTTCGCAATCTGGACTGGTACTTTACAAATGGTCGCACACCTCAAGGGCTATATCGAATGGAAGGAATTTCACGGCAACCTGATGATGAGTTTTTTCATGCCTATGGACAATTTTCGCTAGTAAATTTGTTTGTGCCTTTTGAGGATGGTGTGAATGCTTTTTTACCAAACCAAAAAGGTAAATTTACGGGTAATTTACAAGCATATCAAGCTCTTTTGCCTCCGTCATGGCGGGCTTATGCACCGATTCAGCAAACCTTTTGGGCGGGAAATGTGGGACGATCGCTATTTCGGATACATGGCAGTGGTGCAGCGATCGACTTTTTCCGTAATAAAGATAAAGTGGTCAATCCCAAAAACTTTGACTGGAATGCCACCTTGGGATGTCTCTCAGCGATCGAAATTTACGACGATCGCGGCAGTTTGATCAAAGCTGATATGCCCAAAATTCTTGATGCTTTAAATACGGTCGGCAAAGGCAAAATCGAGGGCTATCTCATCGTTGTCGATCTCCCCAGTGAATCGAATGAGCCTGTCACCATTGCCGAAATTGCGAAATATCTCAAGTAAAAAGTACGGCGCAATGCGCCGTACTTTTTACTTGAGTCTACCGTAGCCCCAAAAAAGAGGTGGCGCGAAGCGCTGCCTCTTTTTTGGGGTCTAAACACTTCCAGCACGGAAAACGCGACCAATTACTTCTTCGATCGCAGGTTCATTTACTGATAAATCTAGAATTTCTAATTCGGCAAGAATTTGAGAAACAGTCTTAGTCAAATCTTCCCTTGGCACTAAAAAACAAACCGCTTGACCATCGATATTTAGAATTTGACCGTACTTTTGTAAATCCTCGCGATCGCCTATCGGTTGAGCTAACTCCACCCGCACTTCCCGATAGGGAGCAAAGTTATCATGCAAGCCATCGAGACTACCATCATAAATTAGCCCTCCTTCGTGGATTAGCAGCACGCGTTTACATAGCGCCGTGATGTCCGCCATATAGTGACTTGTCAGCAAAATCGTCGCTTGGTAGCGCTGATTATATTCCCGCAAAAACTCCCGCACACTTGCCTGAGCATTCACATCTAAGCCCAAGGTTGGCTCATCTAAAAATAAAACTTGGGGTTGGTGCAATAGAGCCGCTAATAATTCGGCTTTCATCCGCTCACCAAGGGAGAGCTTTCGCATGGGTTGAGTGAGTTTGCCTTCCAGCGATAGCATCTCTGTAAGTTCACCGAGTCTATGCTTAAAAACTTTTTCAGGAATGTCATACACCGCCGCATTCATTTTTAATGAATCTAGGGCTGGCAGATCCCAAATTAACTGCTGTTTCTGTCCCATGACTAAGGTAATTTTTTGCAAAAAATCAGAGTTTCTGCGAAAGGGAATATGCCCTGCAACTTGAATCTGCCCAGCCGAAGGGTGGATTAAGCCTGTCAACATTTTCAGTGTTGTAGTTTTGCCTGCGCCATTTGGACCTAAAAAACCAACTATTTCGCCTAGGCTAATCTCAAAGGAGATATCTTTAACGGCTGCAATTGATCGATATTGACGATGCCAAAAATGTTTGATAGTGCCAATTAGTCCTGAATCCTTGACGGCAATACTATAAATTTTGCTCAAACCTTCAACTGTAACCATCGCCATAACGCTCTAACCAAGATGCATTCTGATATACTGTCAACAATATCGATTCTTTCATTGATATGGTTATACAGTGCTTTGCGCTTTCTTGAAAGCCAAGAAATTTTTTAAAAGGCTCGATTAGCGAGCCTTTTAAAAAATTTCTTGGACTATACAAAGCCTCAACGGACTGTATTGACTGACTTAGATAACGTTAACTCAACAATTCTGTAAAGACACAATCAAAAAAACAGTTAATACAGTTAGTGTTGATTGGGTAATGTTGATAAGGCAATATTCTTAACCTTATCTTATTTTTAAGGTTTTAGAAATTTTATGATTGCATTAGCAATTGATCGTTCTAAACTGACTTAATTCTTAAAAGTATTGAGTTTTGATGACGATGTACGCTAGCGCACAATTGGAAAACAAGGAAAGCAGTCATGGTAAAAGTCCTCGTAGTGGACGATAGTCCGATGGTGTTGGAGATGGTCTCGGCACATTTAAAGCAACATGGTATGGAAGTTACAGAAGCAAACAACGGTGCTGAGGCAGTAGAAAAGCTCAAAGCTTTAACGCCCGATCTCGTTGTTACTGATGTGGTCATGCCTCAAATGAATGGTTATGAGTTATGCCGTTGGATCAAAAATAATACCTCTACGAAGGATGTACCCGTAATTATGTGTACAACCAAAAGTGAGGAGTTTGATAAGTATTGGGGCATGAAGCAGGGAGCCGATGCTTACTTAACTAAGCCCTATCATCCACCTGAATTAATCAAAACAATTAAGCAGTTACTTAGCCAAGTCAAGTAAAAACAGAGAGAGGCGCGTTGCGCCCCTCTCTGTTTTATAGAGAGATTTTAGGGTAGGCAAAAGGGGCTTAAGCCCCTTGTTTGTAGAATTTGTATCTCAAATGTCAAGCTGCAATTCTCATTATGGAACCGATATTAGTGTTTCCAGCGCCTTCGGCGCTGGAAACACTAATATCGGTTATTTGAAAGCCCGCCTTTGGCGGGCTTTCAAATAACCGATATTCATAATGAGAATTACTGAATGTCAAGAGCATTTCAAGAATATGAGTTCTAATTTTTACTTAGGTTGTGCGGTTTGGGCTTATAAGGGTTGGGTAGGTGATTTTTATCCTAGGGGTAGTCGTACAACGGAATTTTTGCCGCTTTATAGCGATCGCCTAATGACAGTAGAGGTGAATTCCACTTTTTATGTAATCCCCGATCGCCAAACCATCGAGCGTTGGGCAAAGGATACACCCTCAGAATTTCGCTTTTGTCCAAAATTCCCGAAACATTTCACCCATAATGGTTTGCTGATGTCTTATATCGAGCAGGCTTTCAAGTTTTTAGATTTGATATCGGGTTTTGGCGATCGCTTAGGTGTGTCATTTATCCAGTTACCACCCAGCTATAGCCCTGCAAATTTTGCTGATCTCAAAAATTTCCTGAAAGCATTACCGACTCAAGATTATCAAATCGCTTTAGAAGTGCGTCATGCTGATTGGTTTAAGCCAAATCATAGCGATCGCCTCAATCAGTTATTACAGAGCTTAGGGATCGGTCGGGTATTGCTAGATTCGCGCCCCATATATGATTTGCCCTTTGGTGATGACATTGATCCTGCTTTATCGATCCTAGTTCAACAGGAGCGCCGCAAGCCCAATTTACCTTTGCAACCTCTGGTGACAGCCCCTTTTAGTATTGTGCGGTTTATCAGCCATCCTGATCGCAATTTGAATATTCGCTTTTGGCAAGAATGGGAAACTTATTTACGGGAATGGCTCATACAGGGAACCCAAATTTATTTCTTTATGCATTGCCCGATCGAAGAGCGATCGCCCCATAATGCCAAATATTTTCAGGAAATGTTAGAAAAAGCCAATATTCCTGTGCCAGCATTACCTTGGGATACACTAATTGCGCCACCACAACAATTAACTCTCTTTTAACGTCAGTTCGACAAAAGCGAAAAATGGTAAGAATCGCTTAGCGATTCTTACCATTTTTCGCCATTTGCGGCGTGCGAAGCACGCCGTAAATGGCTATATCGAATTCACGTTAAGTAAACTAAAAAACCAGAAGCTGTCCCGCCTGCGTAGCGGGCGGGACAGCTTCTGGTTTTAGGTTTTAATTATGATGCGCTACTTAAAACTTTGAGCAGCGATTAGATTGGTCGCCGCAGTTGCGTCAACTGGTGGAGAAAACAGAAACCCCTGTCCATAGTCACAGGAAAGCGATCGCAAAACGTTAGTATGTGCTTCTTTGTCTATCCCCTCAGCAACTACCTTCAATTTCAACTGATTAGATAAGTTAATAATCATCGAAGTAATTTCTAAGCTATTTGAATTAGTGTCAATATCTTTAATAAATGAACGATCAATCTTTAGGGCAGTGATGGGTAAGGATTGGAGATAAGAAAGAGAAGAATAACCTGTACCAAAATCATCAATTGAAATTCCAATAGAGCGTTCCCGCAGTTGCGCTAAAACATTGACCGCAGTTTTGACATTTTCCATTAGAACACTCTCAGTAATCTCTAAATTCATGCTTTCCCCATTCAAGCCTGCGGAGAGGAGACTGCGATCGATATCTTCCAATAGCTCTGAATTAGTTAGTTGTAAACTCGATAAATTAACGCTAATACTTTCTGGGCAAATGTCAGGAAATTGATGTTTCCATCGCCCCATTTGAGCGCAAGCTTCTGACAAGAGACAACGACCTAATGGAACAATTAAACCTGTTTCTTCTGCCAATGGAATAAACTCTAGGGGTGAAATCCATCTCTTATTTGGGGTTAGCCAGCGAGCTAAAGCTTCAAAGCCTTTGATTTTTCCTGTCTGCAATGAAAAAATTGGCTGATAGTATACTAAGATTTGCTTAGCTTCTATCGCTTCTTGCAAATTGACTTCAAGGTTGACTCGGTGGATAGCCTTCTGTTGCATACTATCATTAAAGAAAATCGTCCCCTCCCTATCATTTCTTGCATAGTCGAAGGCTGTATCAGCCGCTCTCAAAAAGTCTTCTGGTTGGCTATCTTCTAAATCGCTAGTGACTACTCCTATATGAGTTTTTGATGATACGCTAATCTCCTCAAGCTGAACAGGAAGGTTGAAAAGTTGATGAAGTTGTTCAATGTAGTTCTCAATAGCCGATAAATCCTCAACATCCTCTAGCAGTATCGCAAATTCGTTGTTTTCCAATCTGGCAACAAACTTAGATGGAATGTCCCAGTTTTCCAATCGACGAGCAATTTCAACTAAGAGGCGATCGCTAAGTTTATGACCAAATCCAGATTTAATGATGGGATAGCGTTCTACATCTAGCTTTAATACAGCGAAATACATTCCTTTTGATCGCTTTATTTCAATACATTTAGCGATTTTTTGGAGTAGTCCATAGCGATTACTTAAGCCTGTCAGTTGATCGTAAAAAACTAGACTATGGAGGCGATCTAGGGTTGATTGCAGTTTTTGCTTTTGTGCGCGTAAATCGTGAACAAATGCTAGAGTTTTGTTAATTGTAATTTCTAAATCTTCAAAGTCAATGGGCTTCATCAAAAAGTCAAACGCCCCACGATTCATCGCGGTGCGAATGTTTTTCATGTCGCCAAATGCAGAAATAACTACGGCTTTTAGGGGAGATTCAAACTCTGCTAAGTTTGTCAATAAGGTTAATCCATCCATCTTTGGCATTTGGATGTCAGTCAAGATCATGTCAATCGAATTTGATTCTCGGATAATCTCTAGTGCTTCCACCCCATTTTGAGCAAATTGAAAACTTAGCTCTCCATTCCGAATTCTTTTTCTAAATATCTGCTTAAACAGGCGTTGAATTTCAAACTCATCATCAACGACTAATACTAAATTTGTCCCTTCTTTCATAGTTGAGTTTTGGCGTAGGTATCCTTAAATACCAGTTTGTAAATTATTTTGGTTTGGAATTAGTAGCTTATTTCTTAAGTATATCTGTAAGGTATGGTAACAATTATTTCAGTAAATTGACCAGCATTTGGATTAATAGTTAAAGTACCTTTATGTTGCTTAACGATTATATCGTGAGTAAGGAAAAGCCCTAACCCAGTGCCTTCTCCTGGAGGTTTAGTTGTAAAGAAAGGATCTAAGATCTGGCTTTGGATCTCTGGGGGAATACCACAACCATTGTCACGAATCCTAATCTCGACGCGATCGCCGAGACTGAGCGTCGAAAGGCTGAGTGTTGGACGATAGTTTTCTGCGTCTTTAGAGGAATCTAGGAGATTCTTTTGGTAACGCATGGCATCACAGGCATTTTCAATGATATTAATGAAAGCCCTACTCATCGATCCCGTTACTAGATCAACTAAATCTAAATTAGCAGTATAGTCAGTCAGAATTGTGATGTTGAAGTTGTTGTCTAGCATTTTTTTACTGTGATAAGCCAGTTTTAAGGATTGGTCAAGCAAATCATTAATTTGAGTCAGTTGTGGGGCTGCCTTAGCCTCATCAGTACGCGCATGTTGCATCATATTAGAGATGATATTTTCGGCTCTTTGACTATGGTTACAAATCGTCGTGGCATTTTCTTGGATATCGGCGATCACAGTTGTGACAAAATCTGAGGTGTCGAGATCCAAAGAAGGGAACAAAGGCTGAATTGTCTCTAGCAATTCTTGACTGAGTTCAATCGAGCCTTTTGCATAGTTTGTGACAAAGTTTAGAGGATTGCGTAACTCATGGGCTATACCAGCAGTGAGTGTACCAAGGGATGCAAGTTTTTCTTGGGCAATAATTCGATCTTGAGCCTTTATGAGTGCAGTGGTTCGTTCTTTAACTCGCAGTTCGAGACTTTTGTTTAGTTGAGATAATTCTTGGAGAAGCTGATCGCGTTCTAGTTCCGTGGCTTTGCGATCGCTAATATCTTCAGAAATACAAATCAAATAATCGGGGTTACCATGCTCATCGAATATAGGAACTTTAATAGTATGAAGAATTCTCCGCCCCAACGACAAACTATCAATTGGTTCTTCAGGAATATCTTCAATTCTACCGAGCGCAAATGACGAACGATCCTTTTTTTTAAAGAAATCAGATTGCTCTTTTGGAAACAAATCATAAAGAGAATTACCAATTGCCTGCTCTCTTGTCAAACCAAACATCCTTTCACAGGTATTATTACATAGCAAAAATTCGCCAAAATTTTCTTCTTTGCCATTTTTGACAAATAGAGCCACTGGTATATTTTCAATAATTGCTTCTAAAAAGTTACGTGCTTTTGACAGTTCCTTTGTTCGTTCTTGTACACGCTGCTCCAGCTCGGCATTTAATACTTGCAAGTCTTCAAATACTTGCATTCTCTCAAGTTCGGCAGATGCTCTCGCACCAAAAATCCTCAGTAATATTTCCGCCCGTTTTGGATTATCTAAAGGTTCGTGATTTAATACGCAAATCACCCCAATCTTCTCTCCTGCTGAATTTTGTAGAGCCATGCCCATGTAATTATCTGCTTCCATTTTTACCAAATCCTCATCAAGAGGAAATAGCTGTTTTACTCCAGAAGAACAGTTGTAGATGCCATTACGAAAAGCTGATCCGCAGGGAGTATGATCAATTGGATAAGTAAGATTTGGCTGAATCTGGTTGTTTGTATACCATGCTACAGTTTCTAGGTTTTCTCCAGCCAATTTAGTAATGAAGACATTGGAAACATCAAGGGCGATCGCAATATGTTTCACTAACTCTGGAAAAAACTCTTTGCCAGTGACAGAAGCTGTACCTTCCAATAAACTTTGGAGTGCTAATTCTGATTGCTTGCGATCGCTTATATCTCTAACTAAAAGCAAAACTTCATCATCCGTATAAGGGACAATTCTCACTTCTTCAGTTTGTACTTTGCCATCTACCAAGATCTCTTGCTCATAGAGTTGAATATCGCCAGTTTGAAGAGCCTCTTCGATCATCTTCATTCTTTGTTCAACTAAGTTAGGAGATAAATCCTTATCTAGATGAGTTCCCACAAAGTCTTTAGCTTCTCCAAATACTTTAAAGCTATTTGTACTATGGAATTCAAGATAAGTTCCATCTTTATGGATTCGCATGATGAGATCTGGCAAAGCTCTAATTAAGGCGGCTTTATGGGATTCACTTTCTCGTAAAGCTATTTCTGCAAGTTTGCGATCGCTGATATCACGACCCAAGATCAGAACTTCATTTTCGCCACAAGCTACCACCCTACATTCTTCAATTTGTAAGAGTCCCCCCACTAAAATTTCTTGCTCATATACTTGGATTTGCTTTGTTGCTAAAGCATTATGAATCGCATTCATGCGTCTTTCTGCTAACTCGTGAGGAAGGGTATCTTTTAAATTAGTACCGATAAAGTCACCAGTTTTACCAATTACTTTAAAGTTACTAGTCGAGTAGAAATCAAGATATATTCCTTCTCGGCTAACCCGCATTACTAAGTCTGGTAAAGCTTCAATTAAAGCTCGTTGTTTTTGTTCGCTTATCCTTAAGGCTTCTTCATTTGCTTTGCGATCGCTAATATCAGAGACTGAGCCGACAAAGCCCACGACATCACCATTGGCACTGCGTTCGGGAACGGCTTGTACAAAGCCCCATTTGGTTGAACCATCAGGATAGAGATATTGATGTTCGATGCAATATTCGACATTATGTCCAAGATTTGACTGTTCGACAAAGTTTGTCCAATCGGCATATACTCTGACGATCTCGTCGGGATGTAAGTTCTTACTCCAGCCATTACCTAAACTTTCGTCGATAGAAAGTCCAGTGATTAGGAGGGTTTTGGCATTGGCATACGTGCAATTTCCTTTGGAATCGTTGCGAAAGATGCCAACAGGACTCATTTCTGAAAGAATGCGATAGTGTTCTTCGCTCCGTTGCAGTTGTTGAGTACGTTCTCGCACTTGCTTTTCTAGGTTGGCATTAAGGATCTCTAGCTCTAATTTGGCTCGTTCGAGGGCTACATACTGCTCTTCGATGGTGCGATCTTTTTTATAACTTCGCAAAGCTTCAGATACAGTTAGGTGAAGATCGTTCTCATTCCAAGGCTTTGACATAAACCGATAGAGGTTGCCGCGATTGACGACATTGCCAACATCTTCGGCGCGGGCTTGTCCCGTGAGCATTACCTTAAGGATTTTGGGATAGCGATCGTGGAGTTCGATCAAAAACTGATCGCCTCTCATGTTAGGCATAATCTGATCGGCAATGACGAGGGGAAGTTCGTGTCCACTATCGATCAGATCCTCAACAACCTCTAGGGCTTCCTCTGCACTTTCGGCAATTTCAATCATGAAATCAGGAAAGTAGCGCATTAATTGAGTTCTAATGCTAAGAAGAACATTGCGTTCGTCGTCAACACAAAGGATCGTTGGGTTGCTCATAGCTAATTAATAAAACTGGTTGTTTTTTGCTTCAGCGCACAGCACTATAACTGATAGTAACTCAAGCCTTAAGTGGTATGCCCACAGTAAAGCAACTACCATGCCCAAGCTGACTGTTCAGATCAACATAACCGTTGTGAAGTTCAACAATTTGCTTTACTATTGCCAGCCCTATTCCTATGCCTTCGTAATTGCGGTTAAGCCCACTGTCAATCTGTAGAAACGGTTGAAATAACCTGTTTTGATCGCTAGGGGAGATCCCAAGCCCAGTATCAGTAATTGCGAAATAAATCCAAGAGTTAATATTTAACACTTCCTGATGATTAGCTCCCTGCTCTAACGAATCTGATGTCTTGGTAATACCAGAAGAGGTTATTTGCTTACTGTCTGGCTGATCCATCTTTACTTCCATGCTGACCGCACCACCAGTTGGAGTAAATTTGATCGCATTTTCGAGTAAGTTAATTAATACTTGCCTTATCCGAATCGGATCGGCTTCAAAGAATTTGATGTCTGGATATATGTTTATCGTAATTTGAATTTGCTTTTTGAGAGCCTGTTGTTTCACAAAGTCTAGACAGGAATTACATAAATCGGCGATCGGCACAGATTCGATATCGAGTTCCACTAAACCTGTTGTAAGCTTTGAGATATCTAGAATATCATTAATCAATTTCAGAAGATGATTACTACTACTTTGAATGAGGGCGATCGCATCCTTTTGACTAGGATTGATCGAGCCATAAATTTCTTCAAGTAAACATTCCGACATACCCAAGATCGCGTTAAATGGTGTCCGTAACTCATGATTCATCATGGAAAGAAATTCATCTTTTAATTTAGAAACTCTTTTGAGTTCTACATTAGCGCTCTCAAGATTAGCATTTAGCTCTATTAGTTCTAGATTAGTTTGCTCAAGGGCTACCTGATGCTTGGCAAGTTGTTTATCTTGCTCATATCTACGCAAAGCTTCCGCTACAGTTAGCCTCAAATCTGTTTCGTTCCAAGGTTTAGATATAAAACGATAGAGGTTTCCGCGATTGACGACATTGCCAATATCTTCAACATTGGCTTGTCCTGTTAGCATCACCTTGAGGATCTGAGGATGGTGGTGATGGACTTCGATTAAAAATTCATCTCCTTTCATCTTCGGCATAATCTGGTCGGCAATTACCAGAGCAACATCCCCCCCGTTGGATAATATCTCCTCAATAACTTCTAGTGCTTCATTGCCACTTTCGGCAATTTCAATCTTACAATCTGAGAAAAAATGCATTAACTGGTTTCTAAGCATCAGTAGAACATTGCGCTCATCATCAACACAAATAATAGTTGGTTTGTTTGTCATCAGTTTCTAAAGATGGAGTTGATATTACTAGGGAATTAAAAATGCGATAGTTCTTTAATAATACCAATTCACGAAGGTGTTGCAACACTTTCGTGAATTAAAAAACAAACCCCATAAGGATTTTAAAAACATAAAATGGCTATGCCATTTTGTGTTTTGGTATTAGATTTGGATTGGGATCAAGTAGCCCAGTATAGCTAAACCCAAAAGCTAAAATCTTGTTTCGACCGCGTAGCGGTCGAAACAAGATTTTAACTTTTGGGTTTGCATGTCTTATACCTAATAACTTAATTGACGTTCAGTAGTGTGGGGATTCAGTCAAAGGAATAATAACTGAAAATGTGACTCGCCCACTTTGACTTCTAACTTGAATATTACCATCATGCTTTCGCACTATCTGTCGGACAATATCTAATCCTAGTCCACTGCCTTCACCTCTTGGCTTGGTTGTAAAAAACGGTTCAAATAGTCTCGGCATTATTTCATCAGGAATTGCAGCACCTGAATTAGTGATTTCAACTACCACTTGTCCTGATTGCTGCGCGATCGCTATTTCTAGAGTTCCCGCTTTACCGATCGCGCCGATCGCATAGATAGCATTGTCTATCAAATTAACCCAAACCTGCGTAAGTGCATCTGGGTCACAGAGAAGATCGGGGACTGGCTCATATCTGCGAATCACCTCTATTCCTTGCTTCAAACGATTTTGATATAGCGTCAAGGCGATCTCAATCCCATCACTAATTTGGATGAGGCTTTTCGCTTCCGATTGGCTTTGATGGCTGTAGGTTTTGAGCGCAAACACAATCTTTGCAGCGCGATCAACTTCCTGTTGAATGTTGTTAGTACATTGATATTGCAATACCATATCGTACGCTATCTGCAAGATTTCATTGCTATTGTCTGCTTGCAGGATCGATTCATAGCTTTGCAGGGCTTCTCCTGTCCGCAATAGGATAAGCTGCATTGCTATGTTCTGAAAATTGTTAACGCCTTGAGCTTTTAACGATGCTTCAATCTGTCGGCGCTGTTTTCGTTCTTCTTTGGTTGAGAGTGTTTGTTGATTTTGGAGCGATGTATTTACTAATCTGAGAAATGCTTCTTGCTGCTGAGGTGAAAGGCTTTGAATCAATTCTGGAAGCTTTTGTAGAGAGTTCTGAAATGCTGAAAATATATTACTAGCTGCGGCGCGGATTACTCCCAGTGGAGTATTAATTTCATGAGCTACACTGGCTGTGAGTTGCCCTAATGCTGCCATCTTTTCAGAAAAAATTAGTTCGTTTTGTGTGGTCTGGAGATTTGTTAAGGCTTCAGAAAGCTCTTGGGTACGTTCTTCAACTTTTTGTTCTAGGGTTTGAGAGTACTCTTCGAGTTGTTTGGCTTGTAATTGCAACTTTGCTTCAGCAGCTTTGCGATCGCTGATATCTGTGTGAGTTCCCAACATCCGTAAGGGTTGATGAGAACTATCCCATTCAACAATCTTACCTAACGAAAGAATCCATTTCCAGTCACCGTTTTTAGTGCGTTGTCGAAATTCTACGATGTAATTGGCAATTTCTCCATTCACATAGGCTTGATAAGTACCTGCAACTCGCTCTAGATCGTCTGGATGCAGACGTTCGATCCACCTAGCGTTTGTTTCCTGAAATTCGGCTGGATCGTACCCCAACATGGTGGCATATTCAGTACTGACGATCGCATTACCAGTTTGTAGATTGAGATCGTATAGTCCCTGATTTGCAGCCATCAGTGCTAAACGTAGACGTTCTTCGCTATTTTGCATATTCACTTCCGCTTTTTTGCGATCGCTAATATCGCGAGCCACCCAAATGACCGATTGCTCACTCATGGGAGAACATCTTGCACTAAACCAGAATTCTTTATCTTGGATCAACAGGCTATATTCATATTCTTGAGTTTTTTGTTTGTCTAGAGTCTTCCTGATTACTGATAGAAATTGTTCAGATTGTTCGGGCGGAAAAATCTCTTGAATTTTTTTGCCAATGAGTAGATCGGGAGGGAGATAAAGCTTGTCTGCATTAGTTGGGGCTATCTTAATATATGTTCCAGTTCGATCTACCACAAAGACAACATCATCCATCCCCAAAAACAAGCTGCGTAGTTCTAATTCAGATGCTTGTAAAGCTGCCTCTGTTCTTTTTTGCTCACTGATATCACGCATAATCGTTGATAGGTATTCCAGTTCGCCTGATGGGGCTTTATGTGCCATCAAAACTTGCGATACAGGAATCTCTTGTCCTTCTGGAGTCAATATTGCTGTTTCTCCAGTCCAATGACCCTGTTGAACTGCTTGAGGGATTGCTTTTTGATAGAGTAGATCTAAAGCCCATTGAGGATGGGAATCCTGTATCTGATAACCTGCCAACGATGCGCTTTGCTCAATGTTTAAAAATTGGCGTAATCTTTGGTTTGTCCAAGTAATTTGACCGTCTGGACTAGCAGTACCAATATAGTCTGAAGACGCTTCTAGAATTCTTAACAAACGTGTTTGTTCTTTTTCTAGATTTTTGCGATCGCTGATATCCCGCAAAATCCCTTGTAGCCCGATCGCACTTCCATTGACATCAAAAATGGGGGTCATATTTAGCGTTACCCATAGATAACTACCATCTTGGCAAAGGTGACGGAATTCTATGTTTTGATGCTTCTCTCCTTGCTCTAGCGCCAATCTAGCAGGTGCAATAGCCTTTTCTAAGTCATCAGGATGAATCAATTTTATTAAGGACTGTCCTATCCATTCACCAATGGAAAAACCAAACATGGTCTGAAACTGGGGAGACAGATAGGTAAATATGCTATCGGAATTTGCAGCCCAGATCATGTCATTGGCTCCTTCCACTAGCGTTCTGAATTTATTTTCACTCGCATACAGTGTTTGATAGAGTTGGGCATTTTCTATGGAAATTGCAGCTTGAGAGCAGATTAGGTTTAGCACTTCAAGGCGATCGCTTGTAAATGCTCCTATGGTCAAGCTGTTTTCTAGATATAAAATCCCGATTAACTTGCCTTGTTTTAGAATGGGCATACATAGAACGCTTTTGGGGCGATATTTGAGAATGTAGCGATCGCTTGCAAATTGGGCATCTTGTCGGGCATCACTCAAAACTATGGGTTCTAAACTATGCTTGACTTGATTGACGATACCAATCGCCATATCTTCATTGTGTTCTAAGGATAAGGGAGATGGCAATATTTGCGAAGGTTGTCCAGATTCCACGAGCGCGACAATTTGCAACTCTGGTTCTGATTGCAACAGTAAGACGCATTTATCGGCTCCAGAATTAATATTGGCAATATTTAGGAGCGCTTCTAATAGTTTTGAAAGCTCTATCTCTTCAGAAATTGCTTGCGAAGCTTTTAGCAGAGTCGTTAAATCTATTGCTTCTGAGGTGCTACTAGAGGAACTGGACGATTTTTTCTGGAAAGAGCCAATGGAGTCTCGAAGAATAGGTGCGAGTAGTTGGGGATAGCGATTTTCGAGGTCGGTGACTTTGGCGATTGCTCCCCAGCGAACATAGCCATAATAGGCTTCAGTCATATAGACTTGAGCTATTTTCTCTCTGCCCCAATCAAGATAAAACTTCGCGGCGAGTTCGTTGGCAAGCGCTTCTTCTTGGATGTAACTGTTTTCCTTTGCACCTGCGATCGCGCGATCGTAAAGTTCGATTGCTTCTAGTTTATTCCCCAATACATGTTGACGTTCTGCTTCTACCAAGTAGAATTTGTGTAAATGATTCATTGGTGCATTTTCTGCCCACTGTTTCAGTTTTCCTTGATTGACTGCAACTTTTTCAAGATATAGAGAACGCTCCGTATCATTCAATGATTGACAAAACTGCAAATAAATTAGAGAACCATAGAAGCAGAACGTCGTGACAACAAATGTTCCGACCATACTATCAGCATAGGACTCCAATATCACTGCGTACTCTGCGGCTAATTGATATTGACCAAACAAGTAGGAGAGAACGATTTTATTGCTATATAAGTAGCAAAGGTCTGAATAATCATAAGCTTTTTGGAGTTTTGGAAGTTCAAGCACTTCAGCAAAGACTTCCCCTTCCACCTGATAGGGGATAGCTGACTGTCCGAGTAAGTTCAGTACAGTTTGATAATAGATAGCATGGATAATCAGCGCATTTTTTTGTTTGAGATGTAAGAGAATCTGGCCATAGGTTTTCATCTCCACGGCTAAAGTTGATAGTTCCTGCCCTGCATAATAGGCATGAGAACAATAGATTGCCGCATTTAACGTGCAACCCTCTAAATCTCCTGTTTCTAATCCAATTTGATGAGCTTTTCTGAAATAGGGTAGCGATCCCCGAAGTGATTCTTTCCAATGACTAATAAAACTATGCACAACAAAATAGGTACGACTTTTGCCGCCCTGTAGATGAAAACGCTCAAGAACGTTCAAGGCTAGTTGTCCAAACTGGTATCCTGCGTTAAAATCGCCCATAACTCCACAAAGCAGTAATCCATAATCAGCGTAAGAAAATGGCGAAATCTCACAATTACCGAAAGAAATCAACAACTCAATCTGCTTAAAGACCAATAATGACAACAACATTGGATCTGATTGGAAAGCAGAGGGTGTCATTTGCGTTAGGACACGCATTGTAGCTAACTGCACTGGATCGGTCATCAGAGGTGAATCTAACAAGCCCAAAATGTCACTATTTATCCATAAACTTTTAGTTCTCTCTGCAACTTGTTGAATGTAATCAGGAGTAATTCGTTCGGGGAAATATACGCCTAATAAAGCAAGTAATTGCAATCCAAAATTGAGTGATTCCTGTGCCTTGCCCTGTGCTTTTATTCCCAATATTTTGATTTCGCATACTCGAATTCTATCAATTAAATTTTCAGTATGGGAGAGTACGATCGCAACATATTCCTCCATTTGCGCGTAATTTGTACTTAAATAAGCAACTTCTGCGAACAACTCATAGATCGTTCGAGTTAAATCATGTTGTGTATTCCAGCTATCTTCTGTTAAATGTTCAATGCAGATTTCTAAATACTGAATTGCCGCATCATAAGCAGTTGATGTTTTAGCTTTTTGAGCCGCCATAAAATTTAATTGTAACAGTTGCTCTCGCTCTGCAGCTTGCATAAGACTGCGACCAATATTCAAGTGATTGATCGTGACAAAAAAGCGATTTAATGTTTCTGCCGCTAAAGCCTTGCTAAGTTGCAGTTGACCAATCGTTAAGTGAGTAAACTGCTTTTGCTCCTCTGGAATCAGCGAATAAGCAGCTTGCTGAACGCGATCGTGCAGAAACTTATAAGTTGCATTCGCGTCAGTTGGCGCAATAGCATTTGTATCAGTTTGCGAAAAGAACTTATAGTCTTCCGTCGTGGGAATAATAAAACCTTCTTGTAAAGCTTGCCATAGCGCCGTTGCTGCACTTTCTGGAGGTTGTTGGGAGGCGATCGCTAGCGTCTGTAAATCAAACTGTGCGCCAATACAAGCAGCCACTTTGAGAACATCCTGAGTATCTAAAGGCAACTTCTGTAATTGGCTTGCCATAAACTCAACCACATCATCGGCATGAGTTAATCTCGCTTTTGCGATATCGCAATGCCAATTATGCAAATCCCAATTAAAAGTAATGCTCTTTTCTTCATATAAAGCCTTAAGCAACTGCATTGAGAAAAAGGGATTTCCTTCAGTCTTTTGATACACCAATTCTGTCAAAGGTAAAGCGCTGGGCAAATCACAAATCAAAGTATCAGCAATCCATTGATGTATATCGTCTTGGCTCAATGCTTGCAAAGTAATCTTGTTCACCGTTAAACCCGCCTTGATCACTTCTGATATTGTCATCATCAATGGATGAACTGGCGATACTTCGTTATCTCGATAGGCTCCCAACATCAATAGTTGTTTTGTGTCTTGTATTAACAGTTGCATTAATTTTAATGAAGACAAATCAGCCCATTGCAGGTCGTCCAAAAACATCACAAGGGGATGTTCGGGCGCGGCGAAAACTTGAATGAATTTTTGCAGCAGTAAATTGAAGCGATTTTGAGCCGCATTACCAGAAAGTTCAATAACATTAGGTTGACCGCCAATAATTCCTTCTAGCTCTGGGATCACCTCAACGATGACCTGCCCGTTCTCTCCCACTGCGTCAAGGACTTTGGTTTTCCATACTTTCAGTTGAGCGTCACTTTCACTCATCAGTTGTCCGATCAAGCTGCGAAAAGCCTGTACAAAAGCCGAAAAAGGAATATTGCGATTGTATTGCTCAAATTTACCTTTGATGAAGTAACCATGTTTCTGCACTATGGGTTTATGGATTTCATTAATGACGACGGTTTTGCCGATGCCCGATGATCCTGCCACTAGCATTAGTTCGCTATTGCCTTGAGAAACTCGCTCAAAGGTGGCTAAGAGACTAGCTACTTCGGCTTCGCGTCCATAGAGTTTTTCGGAGATGGTGAAGTGATCGCTTAGGTCTCTTGTGCCAATTACAAACTCAGTAATGGTTCCTATTTCGTTAAGCTGATGCAGACAAACTTCAAGATCGTGCTTTAAACCCAATGCGCTCTGGTAACGATCCTCTGCATCTTTTGCCATTAGTTTAAAGACAATTTGGGTGATCGCCTCTGGGATCTCTGGGTTCAATTCGCTTACAAATGGTGCTGGCTTAGCAAGATGACAATGCACTATTTCCAAGGGATCGTCTGACTTAAATGGCAATTGTCCTGTCAATAGCTCAAACAAAGTTACGCCTAGAGCATAAAAGTCACAGCGATAGTCGATCCCCCGATTCATCCGTCCTGTTTGGCAGGGAGCCATATAAGCGAGAGTACCTTCTAAGGTATTTGTACTAATTAGCATCTGCGTCTGATGGGGCAGTAATGTCGCTAGTCCAAAATCAGTTAACTTAATCTGCTTCGTAATCGGTTCAATCAGAATATTGCTGGGGTTGATATCTTTGTGAATCACGCACTGACGATAGAGATCGTCCAAAATTGTTGCCAGTTGGATCGCGATCGCTAAAACTTCGGTCAGATTGAGAGGATTACCTGAAATGTAATCAGAAAGAGCGATATATCCCTCATCAGGCATGACTAAAATGTAGCCATTGCCATAGTTTTCTAAGCCAATAGGTTTAGCAATGCCTTGGGAGTTGAGTCTTTTTGCGATTGTGTAATGGTTTCTCAGTCGAAGCAAATCTTGATGTGTGGGGTGATCGCTTCTCAATATTTTCAGCACGACAGGCTGACTATCAGCTATGCATATGCCTCGATAGACAATTGTTCTGCTACCAGCATAAATTTGCTGCTCTGGTTGATAGCCTTGAATTGGGAGAAAGCGATCGCTACTTTGAGATGGGGATGTCTGCATAGGTTTCTCCAGAGTCCATGACTGGTAAAGGTAAGCGTACACTGAATGTGGTTCGACCTGATTGACAGTGAACTTGAATATCACCTCCATGTTTTTGGACAATTTGACGCACTATATCCAGTCCCAGTCCACTCCCTTCTCCTCTTGGCTTGGTTGTAAAAAATGGCTCAAATAGTCGAAGTCTTATTTCTTCGGGAATTGCTGCTCCTGAATTAGTGATTTCAACTACCACTTGTCCCGATTGCGGTGCGATCGCTATTTCTAGAGTGCCTACTTTACCGATCGCGTTGATCGCATAAATGGCATTGTCAATTAAATTAACCCACACTTGCGTCAGAGAATCTGGATCGCCGAGAAGATCGGGGACTGGCTCATATTTACGAATCACCTCTATTCCTTGCTTGAGGCGGCTTTGGTAGAGCGTCAAAGCGATCTCAATGCCATCGCTAATTTGGATGAGGCTTTTCTCCCCAGTTTCACTACTGCGATGGCTATAGGTTTTAAGTGCGAAAACAATTTTGGCTGCGCGATCGACTTCCTGTTGAATGCTAATGGCATTCTGGCTTTGTTGCACCACCTTATATGCAACTTGCAAAATGTCATAGCATTCAGGAACCTCAAGAATGGGCTGATAGACTTCTAGAGATGATTCTATCCGTAAGAGAGCGATTTGGTTGGCGATCTCTTGGGTCTCAACCAGCCCCAACGCATCCAGTTCTGTTTGCAATCGCCGCCGCAGTAGTCGTTCTTCTTTGGTTGAAAGAGACTGCTGCTGCTGAAGTGAAGTATTAACCAAAGCAATAAAAGCAGCCTGTTGTCTAGGATTCAAGCGTTGCATCAACATTGGCAATTGTTGCAGTAAATTGTTTAAAGCAGCGATAATATTGCCTGTGGCACTCCGAATTACGCCTAAAGGAGTGTTGACTTCATGGGCAACGCTAGCAGTAAGTTGTCCTAGGGCTGCCATTTTTTCTGACTGAATCAGTTCTGCTTGAGTAGCTTGAAGGTTCACTAAAGTCTGAGATAGTTCGTGAGTGCGTTCTTCCACCTTCTGCTCTAGGGTTTGAGAATATTCTTCCAGTTTGAGAAATGAGCTTTCCAATTGTTGCGCCATATCATTAAACGACTTGGCTAACTCTCCCAATTCATCATCACTCTCAGTTGACAAAGATTGATGCCATTCTCCATTGGCAATTTTCTTAGCAGCTTCATTTAAGAGCAAAGTCCGATTAACAATGAGCCATTGCGCTAACCAACGCACGATGATGATCGTTGAGGCTAAAATGATCAGAAAAATTCCTAGGGCGATCGCTCTGCCGAGAACTTTGGTTTGAATGATCGAACTTGCATCTAATTCGATCGCTAAAATTCCCTCTAAGCGACCAAATTGATCTTTGATGGGTGCATACCCATACAACACAGGTTTATCATCTCCATTCTCAAACAAATCATTCTCAACTTTAGGTTGAGATAGGGTAGCACCTTTTTCTAAGAGGATTGGCGTTAATTCTTTTAGAGTTTCTCCCACTGATACTGATTGTTGAGAGTCGGGATCGGAATGTAACACAATGTTGAATTGCCCCTTACCTTGCGGACGTAGAGTATAAATGCGTTCAACCCCTTTAGTAGTAGCTTGAACCGTTTGGATTTGTTTGAGATTAATCGTATAGTAAGGCTTATCCGTATCCTTGGCGCTTAATGTGAGCGAATGATAGTCACTGTCAATTAGCGGTACTGTTAAACTCAGCAAGTCTAATAGGCGATCATGCATTGCCTGCTGATGTGCTGTCCGAAATTGCCAGTAAAGAGTGGTAGTGAGTACCCCAGCCATCAGGGCAATTAAGCCTGAGTAAGCCACAACAACTTTGGTACTGAGATTCCAACGAAACATCGCTATTCCCCCTGTGATTATTCAACTCCTAAGCTGGCACGGTAAGCCTTTAATTGGGCTTCTCGTCCGACGCGATCTGTAGTTTTCTCCCATTCTTGCTCGATTAGTTGCATGGTTTCTTGACGAGTTATTTTCCCTGAAAGAAATTTTGTTAGAGCCTTATCCAAAATTTCTCGCTGGTAAAGGGCATTTTCAGGAACGCGCAGATCTAATACCATGTTCGGATTTTTCAAACTCACTGAAATCCCACCCAAGTATTTACTAACAACGGACTCTTGCATCCCCGCCTCTAACCAGTTTTCACGGTTCGTAAACTGCGAGATGCGGTAGGGATTAAAGCCTGTAATTCCAATCGTGACATCAACATTTGCTTGTGCAGGTTGACTAATGTAGGAAATCAGCGCATAGCCAGCTTCTTTAACGGCGGGTTTGGCAGCAGCATTAATCCCTCCAACCCATCCTCCGACCGCCCCATAGGGAGCATGGTTGACTCCATCAATGGCATAGGGACAAAGAAATTTGTCACAGGCTGCTAATTTACCCGTTTTGCGATCGAAAACTTGTTGGCTACCTGGCAATACCAATGCACCAAATTTATCAGGGATTTTCGAGATGGCTGGATCGATCGCCAGTGTCCCCGTATCACCCCAATCTAGGGTCAGCGCACAGCGTCCATCCATAAACAGCTTTCTTGCGCCATCGAGATTCAAAGTTAATTCGTCTGGTGGTGCGTATTGAGTCGTTTCTTTGTAAATATCAAGCGCTTTAGCAAAAGCCTCGTTATTCACTAATGGCTTCATGGTTTCTCGGTCAAAAAATCCGCCCTGTTGCGTTCCTTGAGTTTGTAGAAACGAACTAGCGACTGACCAAAAAAGTTGATGGTTGACATGCTTTGGCTGTTTAGCCATGCAGGAACCATAGTCTGGTTGCCCATCAGCATTGAGGTCTTGCCCATGAAATTTTTTGGCAACAGCTACATAATCATCCCAAGTTCGTGGAGGAGTTACCCCTGCTTTTTCTAATAAATCCGTGCGGTAGTAAACCATGTGAAAGTCCCCATCCACTGGAACTGCATAGATTTGCCCCTGATAGGTCGCGGTAAAATCCCGAAAAAAGGGTGCTACATCATCCCATTGCAGTTGGCGATCGGCTTTTACTAGAGGTGCTAAGTACAGGACAAAAATTTAATGGAGTTGAAGAAAGCCTCGGAATTGAGATGGATGTCAAAGATGATATGACGCAGAAAATCAAAACCAAGACGAAAAATGCTTTTAGGTAAGCGACCGTGCT